>JAGXST010000246.1 GCA_018335555.1 Actinomycetota bacterium
GCTCACGTTGCCCGGCGCGGCGAGCCGGCGGCGTTTCCTCGCCGTCCTCGGCCTGTTCGGCGTCGGCGTGGCCATGACCCCGTTCGCCCGCGGGGTGGGGCTGGCCGTCGGTGGTGTGGCGATGCTCGGCATGGTGGCCTGGCTGCTGCGCTACGACCTCGCCCGCCGCACCGTGCGCCGATCCGGGCTGCCACGCTTCTCGGCGGTGTGCCTGCTCTCCGGCTACGGCTGGATGGCCGTGAGCGGCCTGCTCTGGGTCGCCATCGGTCTCGGCGCGGCCGGTCCGTTGCTGCACGATGCCATGGTGCACAGCCTGTTCCTGGGGTTCGTGCTGTCGATGGTGATGGGCCACGCCCCGATCATCGTCCCTGCCGTCCTGCGGCGACCGCTGCAGTTCCGCGCGATCGCCTACGGCCCCCTGGTGCTGCTGCATGTCTCCGTCGCGCTGCGGATCGGCGCCGACCTCGCCGCGTCCCACCCGCTGCGCGAGGTCGCGTTGCACGGCAACGTCGCGGCACTCACCCTGTTCATCGCCGTGACCGTCTGGGCGACGACGCGTCCCCTCGACCTCACGATCCCGACGCCCACGACCGCCCAGGTGTCCCCGTGAGCAGAACTGAGACCTCGAGACCCACCTCCCTGCCCGTCCACGGCCAGCGGCCCCGAGGGCGATCGCCGTTCGGCGCGGCCGCGCCGAGCATCGTGCTCGCGATGGGCTACCTCGTCGCCCTGCTCGTGTGGCTCGCGGTCGGTGACGTGCTGCCCGGCGGCCGCTGGTTCGCGGTGCACCTGTTCACGCTCGGGGTCCTGTCCAACCTGGTGCTCACGTTCAGCGAGCACTTCTCGCGCACGGTGACGCGTACCGCCGGCGAGCGCGCACCCTGGTGGCCGCTGCTCACCAACCTCGGGATCCTCGGGGTCCTCGTCGGCCTGCCGACGGGACTGCGCTGGCTGCTGGTGGCCGGCGCGACGGTGCTGACCGGGACGGTGTTCTTGGCCTACCGACGCATCCGACGCATGCGACACCAGGCCGTCGGGGCCAGGTTCGGCTGGATCGCACGCGTCTACGAACGCGCCCACGGGGCGTTCATCCATGGCGCCCTGCTCGGGGCCCTGCTCGGCAGCGGCGTGCTGGACGGCCGGTGGTACGGCGGCGCCCGGATCGCGCACCTGCACGCCAACATCCTCGGCTGGGGCGGCCTGACCCTGCTGGCCACGATGGTGTTCTTCGGCCCGACCATGGCCCGCACCCGGATCGAGGAGGGTGCCGACGCCCGCTCGGCCCGCTGGTTGCGCCACGGCGCCACCGGACTGAGTGCCGCCGTGCTCCTGCTGCTGTTCATCCCGCTCGGGGGGATCGCAGGCACCGGGTTCCGGGTCGCCGCGGCCATCGGCATCGGGGTCTACGCCGTCGCGGCCACCCTGGTGTGCGCGCCGGTGGCGCGCGCGGTCCTGAACGCGCCTCGACGCACCGCGGCCCAGCCCCTCGTGCTCGGCGTCGCGATGATCTTCCCGGTCGTCGCCTGGGCCGACGCCGTCGTGCTCGCCACGGGCCAGTGGCGGTGGCTGGACGCGATCGGTATCGCCGCCCTGACCGGCGTGCTCGCGCAGGCGATCCTGGCCACCCTGATCTACCTCGCACCGATGCTGCGCGGTCGGACGACGGCGGGGCGCGACCTGGTCATCGCCCGGCTCGACGTGGGCGCGCGGACGCGGGCGCTCGTCTTCGTCGTCGGGATCGTGTGCGCCACCCTGGGGGCGGCCCGCGTGTTCGACTGGCTGCCGCTGGTCACGATCGGCTGGACGCTGGTCGGGCTCGTGGTCGTGGTCACGATGCTGACCGCGCTACGGCCGGTGCCTCGGACCTGACGGTCCGGGGCACCATCGACGCTCGTCGTCCGGGCTACACGGCCACGGCGGGTGTCTCGGCCGGGGTCTCCACCGGCGCGAGCAGGTCGGCGAGTGCGACCAGGAACTGCTCGACCGCGGTCCGCGCGAGGCGGTCGCGGCGGTGGCGGTCGATCCGGTTGGTGCTCACGTCGACGCCGGGCGCCCGGGTCGACAGCACCGCCAGCCTCGTGCCGGTCGCACTTGGCGTGACCACGATCTGCAGGGTGATGGACGGCCACCCCGTCTGCTCCTCCTCGCGGTGCCACCACGGCGAGGTGGGGTCCGTCGCGAACGGGAACCGACCCGGCGGAGGCCAGTGCCCGGCGTCGTCGTTCCAACTCACGCTGATCACGGCCATGCCGTCGTCGTGGTGCCGTGTGTCGACGCGGGGCGGCGTGCCGGGCAGACCCGCCCGCGCGTCCCCGGTGGCAGCGAAGGCCGCGCGGGTCGCGTCGTCGGCGAGGGTGTGCGCGTCACGGCGAAGGCGGTCGACGACCTCGTCGACCGGGCGGTCGACGTGCTGGACCGCGTGGAGGTGGAGGGCATCGGTCATCGGGTGGCTCCCAGCAGTTCGCGGGCATCGACGACCGGCGCCTCGGCCAGCAGGTTGGCGGCGAGCGCCTGCAGGAAACTCTGGATGGCGACCGCGAGCAGCCGTCGTGCATGGCTGCGGTGGACGCTCGCGGCACCGAGGCCCATCGACGGTGCCCGCGTGGACACGAACGTGATGCGGCTGCCCTCGCCGCGCGGGCCGACGACCAGCCAGGCCGTCATGGATGGCCAACCGGTGACATCGTCGGGGCCGGACCAGCGCAGGCGGACCTGGCCAGGTTCCCCGCCTTCGGCCACGGCCGCCTCGACGCCCGGCAGGACGTGCATGGGCAGGCCCCAGTCGGCGAAGCGGGGGGCACACCGGCCGATCGCGTCCGCGGTCGCGGTGGTCACCGCCGCCGGCGCGGCGAGCAGCCGCGCGAGCGTTTCGGCGGGGCCGAGTGGCAGGGGGACGGCGTGGTAGGCGAACAGGGGTCCGGGCGTGACGGTGGTCACGAGGTGCCTTTCGGTCTATGGCGTGCGTCGGGTGAGTCGCAGGCGCCACGCGTCGGGACCCCGCTGCAGGTAGTCGATGGCGAAGGCGCCTGGCAGTCGCTGGTCGAGTTGCGCGAGCATCGGCAGGGGGTCGTGGGGGGCGACGAGCACCAGGGCGTGGCCGACCCCGACGGCGTCGAGGGCACCGAAGATGGCCGCGTGGCGGACGGCGTGCGGGATCAGGCGGGCATCGAGTTCGGGGTCGGACGTCTCGGCCTCGTGACAGCCGCAGGTGTGACCCTCGGTCGTGTCGTCTGCCTCGTGGGCGGCGGTGGCCTGCTCGTCTTCGGCGAGCGGAAGGTGTGCGGTCATCGTCGGACGTCCTTTGGTCGGTTCGACACTCGGGCCGAACCATGATCTTCTGGCTAATGGTTTCAGGGTAGGTGGGGCGGGACGGGTCGACAGGGCCGAAGGTCCCGAGGCCGCCGGGCGCAGTTCGGCTACGACCTCGACGACCGGGGCTGACCGACCTCGACGGCGCCGTCGCACAGCGCCACGACGAGCCCGATGCGCCGTGGTACGGCCGCTGATCCGGCCTGCCGCCCCGGCCGCCACCGCCTCCCTATGCTCGTCCGTCGAGGGTCCGCGTGCGAACTGGGAGGCAGCGTCCATGGGCGACCCGGCATGCTGGCTCGACCGCGTCTGCGACGGCTGCGGCCAGGTCGTCGACGACCGCGACGGCCAGCGGCGCTGCCCCGACTGTGGCACGCCTTCGCTCACCGACGGTGACTACCAGGCCCTGGCCGACTTCCGGGCCGCCCTGCGGGCGTTCCTGCACGCGTCCGAGACGGCCGCCCGTGCCGCCGGTCTCACGCCGACCCAGCACCAGTTGCTGCTGGCGATCCGCGGCTGGTCGGGCGACGACAGCCCCGGCGTGACCGAGTTGGCCGACCGTCTGCAGTTGCAGGTGCACTCGACCGGTGAGCTGATCGCCCGCGCCGAGGCCGCCGGCCTGATCGAACGCCGCGAGGACCCCGCGGATCGCCGCCGGCAGCGCCTGTCGCTGGCTCCCGACGCCGAACGCCGGTTGGCGGCGTTGTCCGCCTACCACCGCGACGAGTTGCGCTCGTTCCGCCTGCGACTGCGCGAGGTGCTCGATGTCCTCGACCCCTCGTGAGCTCGCCGGTCACCGCGACATCCCCCTCGGCCCCTCGCCGTTCGCGGCGACCGGCCCGTCCGTCGTCGTGGCAGTCGGCTACGCGGTCGCCTGCCTGGTATGGCTGGTGGCGGGCGACCGCCTCCCCGGCGGACGCTGGATCGTCGTGCACATCTTCACATTGGGTGTGCTGACCGTCCTGATCTGGAGCTTCTCGCAGCACTTCGCGGCCCGCTTCACCTCGACGGCGCCGCCGACGCACGGGCGCCGGACCCAGGCGTTGCTCACGGTGGCCCTGGCCATCGCGATCGCGTCGATGCTGACCGGCCGCGCCATCGAGGCCCACCTCCCGCTCGTCCTGGGCTCGGCTGCCATCATGGCCATCGTCGGGGTGAACCTGGTCGGGCTTCGGCGCCTTCGCCGTCGGGCCGTCGGAACCCGGTTCACGTGGGTGGTGCGCCAGTACGAACTGGCCCACGTCGCCTTCCTCGCGGCGGCCGCCCTGGGCGGTGCGTTGGGCGCGGGCTGGATTCCCGGGCAGCTCTTCACGGCGGCACGCAATGCCCACATGCATCTCAACGTCCTCGGGTGGGCCGGTCTGACCGTGATGGCCACCCTCAGCGGGTTCGGTCCGGCACTGCTGCGCGTGCAGATCGAACCGGGCGACGACAAGCGGGCGGGGACCGCCGTCAGCCTCGCCGGTTTCGGCCTGGCCGTCGCCACCGTCGGGTTCCTGGTCACCAGCATCGGCGACGGCGCCGGCCCGCCCCGGGTCCTGGCGGCGGGCGGTCTCCTCGTCTACGGCGGCGCCGTCGCCGTCGTCTCCCGGCCGCTGCTGCGTGCCGCCCGGCGTACCGACCGCTCGCCCCTGCGGTGGGCGGTGGCGGCATCGCTGACCTGGTTCCTCGTCGCCATCGCCACCGACGTCGTGGTCGTGGCGACCGGTGCCAACGGCGGCTGGGCCGCACTCGGCGTGATGCTGCTCGTCGGCTTCCTCGCGCAGTTGGTCCTGACCGTGCTGCTCTACGTCGCGCCCATGCTGCGGGGCCGCAGTTTCGCGGCCCGGGACCGGGTCATCGCCCGGGTGGAGCGGCTCGCGCGGATCCGCACCGCATCCCTCAACCTCGGCGTCGCCCTCGTGGTGGTCGAGTTGGCACTCGCCACGGGGGCGATCGAGGCCGGCGTGCCGCTGGCCACGGTCGGCTGGGCGTTGGTGGTCGGTGCCGTCGTCGTCCACGTCGTCGTGCTCGCGTGGCCGGCCGGCGGGGGCGACGGGAGCGTGCGCTCGTCGACCGCCGGGCGCTACCGCAGGCCACCTGTCTGACGGCGGCGAGCAGCACGCCGAAAAACGGTTACTATTTCACTAATGAATAGTCCCCCGGGGCCGACCCAGATCTCGAGACCCCCTCGTGATCCGAACATTCGAAAGGCATCGACGATGCGCAAGACCGCTCTGCTCGCCCTGACCGCGGCCAGCCTCGCCCTCGCAGGCTGTGGAGGCGGTGACGACGGGGGCGACGCGCCCGCGGCATCCGGCGGCGCGAACATCGAGGTCGAGGCCGGTGACCTGTACTTCGACCCCGAGTCACTCAGCGCGAGCGCCGGTGAGGTGAGTGTCACCGTCAACAACGTCGGGGCCGCCGAGCACGACTTCGTGATCGAGGAGCTGGGCGACGAGGTCGTCGTCCACGCCGAGCCCGGCGAGACCGCCACCGGGACCGTGACGCTCGAGGCCGGCACCTACACCTTCTACTGCAGCGTGCCGGGTCACCGCACCACCATGGAGGGCACGCTCGAGGTCAGCTGACCTCGAGACGCCTGACGGGGCGGACGGCAGCAGCCGTCCGCCCCGTCGCTTCGTGGCTCAACCGTCGACGATCTCGATCGCGAGTTCCATGCCCGCGGCCCGGTGGCCGGGGATGGAGCACCAGGCGATCGTGGGGTTGGCGAGCGGGTCCAGGGCCACGTCGACCGTCTGACCGGGCTTGACCTCGCCGCTCTCCCAGCCGTTGTCCATCACGAGGTCGTGGACGGTGCCTCCGGCGTTCTCGAACCGCAGGACCGTGGGCTGCCGGGACACGACCTCGATCTCGTCGGGCGTGAACCGCATGTCGGTCGCGACGACCTCGACGTCCGCCTCGCCGTCGGGGGCCGTGGTCGCCAACGGCGGGGCCACGCAGGCGGTCAGCGTCGCGCCGAGACCGGCGACCAGCAGGCGGGTCCGCACG
>JAGXST010000247.1 GCA_018335555.1 Actinomycetota bacterium
GTGATGCCGGTGTAGGTCGGGTTCTTGACCATGCGACCGAGCTTGCCGTCCTCGATCTCCCAGCCGACCTCGCAGCCGAACTGGAAGTTGAGCCGCCGGTCGTCGATCGACCACGAACGATTGGTGGACATGTACACGCCGCGCTTGGTGTCGGCGATGATCTCGTCGAGGCTGCCCTCGCCGGGCTTGAGGCCGATGTTGGTCATGCGCACCATCGGGATGCGGTTGAACCCGTCGGCGCGGACCATGCCGCCCGGTTCGAGGCCGGCGAGGTGGGCGGTGTCGCGGCCCGAGAGGACCCCGACCCAGGTGCCCTCCTTGACGATGTCGACCGACTTGGCGGGCGTGCCCTCGTCGTCGTAGCCGTAGGTCGACAGCGCGCCGGGAATGGTGGCGTCGGCGGTGATGTTCATCAGTTCGGAGCCGTACTTGAGGCTGCCGATCTGGTCGAGGTCGAGGAAGCTCGTGCCGGCGAAGGCGGCCTCCCAGCCCAGGATCCGGTCGAGTTCGACCGCATGGCCGACCGACTCGTGGATCTGCAGGGCGAGTTGGCTCGACTCGAGCACCAGGTCCATCTCGCCGGCGGGGCACTCCGGCGCGCTGAGCAGTTGCACGGCCTCGTCGGCCACACGCTGCGCGTTGCCGGGCAGGTCGAAGCGACGGATCACCTCGTAGCCGCCCGTCTCGTAGTGCCCGAACGACTGCGGATAGCTGCGCCGCTGCGTCTCGGACTCGCCGACCGCGGTGGCGTCCATGCCGCCGCCGGCCTCGACGATGTGCTGGTGGATGCGGTGACCCTGGGAGGAGACGAACCACTTGTCGGTGTCCCAGAACCCGATGTGGGCGGTCGCGACGGCGATGCCCTCGACGGCCGACATCGTCTGGGTCACGCCGACGACGAGGTCGACCTTGTCGGCCAACGCGACGTCGAAGGGGTTCTCGGCGTGCGGTGTCTCGTAGGTGTCCTGGGCGATCGGGACGTCGGCCAACTCGATCGCCGACCCGGGTACCAGCGCCGACGCCTTCGCGGTCGCGGTCGCCTCGGCGCCTGCCTTGGCGGCGGCCTTGTCGGTCATCTCGCCCGTGGCCGCGAACCCCCACGAGGAGCCGACCAGCGCGCGGACGCCGACACCGGCGTCCTCGTTGTGCGTGACCGACTCGAGTTCGCCGTTCTGGGCGGCGATGCGCTCCTGGCGGCGGATCACCACGCGGGCGTCGGCGTAGGTCGCTCCCGCTGCGAGCGCCGCCTCGACGGCCGCGCGTGCGTAGTCGTACATCTCGTCCCCGGCGCTCGCATGCGACACGCTCGGTCCCTTTCGTTTCTCCGTGGGGGGCGAAGCTAGCCGCTGGATCCTGACGTGCAGGTGGCGCGGCCCGCGCGGAAGTGCCTGCAGCAGCGGCGGGGTGGCAGGATGCGCGCATGCCACGTATCGACATCGAGTCCCTCGAGGACGAATGGGAGGAGGACCATCACCTCCTCTCGCAGCGACGACGCTCGGATCCGCTCTCGCAGGCGGCCAAGGACCGCATCGAGGACTACGACCCCGGTCGCATCGTCGCGGTCGACAAGGGCCACGTCGGCGTGCTGTACGAGGGTGAGGTGCTGCCCGCCCGGTTCTCGGGCGCGATGCGCGGCACCAAGGTCGTGGTCGGCGATCGGGTCCGGGTCCGTCCGCCGCGGCACGAGACCGACGCCGCCCGCATCGTCGAACTGCTCGAACGCGACACGATCCTGCTGCGCACCGCGGACGACGCACTCGAGGACGAGCGCGTCGTGGTCGCCAACGCCGACGCCGTCGCCGTCGTGCTCGCGGCGGACCACCTCGACAACGGGGTCCGCTTCCTCGACCGCGTGATGGTGTCGGCGTCGGTGGGCGGCATGGCCACCGCCCTGGTCATCAACAAGGTCGACCTGGTCGACGACCGCGGCGAGGTAGACGAGATCGCCGACCGCTACCGCGCGATGGGCGTCGAGGTGTGGGTGACCTCCGCAGAGACCGGCGAGGGCGTCGACGAGTTCGCGCGGTCGCTGACCGACGCGTGGACCGCGTTCACCGGCCACTCGGGGGTCGGCAAGACGTCGCTGTTCAACCGTCTCGTTCCCGAGGCCGGGCGGGAGGTCGCCGAGATCGGTCGCTTCGGCGGCCGGCACACCACCGTGTCGGCCCGCGCCATGCTGATCCCGTCCCTCGACGCCTGGCTGGTCGACACGCCGGGGGTGCGTTCGTTCGGGCTCGGAACCACCCGCCCGGAGGACCTGGCGCAGCACTTTCCCGAACTGGCCGCGCTCGCGTGCGACCTCGACGACTGCATCCACGACGGTGAGCCCGGGTGCCGGCTCACGGAGACCTCGATCCACCCCGCACGGCTGGAGAGCTATCGTCGCCTGCTCGCCGCCCTGCGTGAGGGGGCCTGACCGACGACGAGGCAGCCGACGATGGCGAGACGACCGCGGACCTGGCAGCGCAGCGCCGTACGCTTCGCCTCCCGTACCGCCTGGCGTCGTTTCCAGGGACCCGGTGTTGAGGCGGCACGGCGGGACTCGATGCACCTGCCGACGGACTGGGCGGTCGATCCCGACTGGCGTCGTGAGGTCGACGGCCGGGCCGCACGCCTGGACCACCGCACGACCATCGAGGTGTCCCGCCCCACCGGGTGGGAGCACGTCGACCCGCGTCAGGTGAACGAGGCCTGGAGCCGCCCGGGCACGTTCCTCGGCCTGCTGCTGTGGGGCGGCGCCGTCGGTGCGGCGTGGTGGGTCGGCAGCAGCAAGGGGCGCGGCCCGATGAAGGTGCTGGCGGCGGACCGCGACCTCTGATGTCGGCGCGCCCCCGGCTGCGGCGGGCGCTCTCCTGGGGTGTGGCGGTCGCCTGCGTGCTGGTGGCGGCCGCGTGCGATGACGGCGACGTGCCGACGTCGACCGCGACGCCTACTGCGACGGATGGCGCGCCGGCGCCGCCGTCGGACGCACCGTCGGCCTCGCCGACCCCGGCCACGGAGGCCGGCGAGCCCGACCCGCAGCCCTCGGCCGGGGACACCGGTGACCTGCTGCTCGCGTGGACGCTCGGTGGCCTGCCGCCGGGGTTCGTGGACGCGGTGGCCGCCCTGCCCGAGGTGGAGCAGGTGACCGTCGTCGCGGGGGACCTCGTCGACCTGGTCGCCAGTGCCGACGCGGACGGGCGAGCTGCCGACGTGCTCGATGCCGGCTGGGCGATCCCGATCGACGCGATCGCGATCGACCCGGCGGCCTACGCGGCCATCCGTGTCGCGGCAGCGGGCGAGACGGCCGACGTGATCGCCAATCTGGCCCCGGGCGAGGCGCTGCTCGGCGCCACCTCGGCGGAGCTTCGCGGGCTCGCGGCCGGGGCGACCATCACCTTGGGCGGCGGCGTCGACCTCACGGTGCGCGGAGTCGTCGACGACGACCTGGTCGGTGCTGCGGAAGTGGTCGTGACCACGGCGGACGCGGCTGCGGTCGGCGTCACGACCGATCGCTTCGTCCTGCTCCGGCACCGCGGTGATCACCCGGCGGTGGAGGTCGCGGTGCGTGGGCTGACCGATGTGGGCATGCGCGTGCGGGCCGAAGGGGAGTGGCCGTGGCTCCGGCACGGCGACGCGGTGCTGCCCCAGGCGTACGTGAAGGCCCAGTTCGGCGAGTTCGCCTACCGCCCGACCGGCAACGGCCTCGCCATCCAGCAGGACGACGGCTGGGTCGACGAGTACCTGCGCACCCTCGAGGTGCCGATCCTCGGCTCGGTCACCTGCCACCGCGCGATGGCCGGTCCGCTCGAGGAGGCGTTGGCCGAGCTCGTGGATGCCGGCCTCGCCGAGGTGGTGGATCCGGCGCAGTACGCGGGGTGCCACCATCCGCGGCTGGTGGCGGGCGATGACGGAGTCTCCCGGCACGCCTGGGGACTTGCGATCGACGTCAACGCGGCCGACAACGCGCGCGGTGTCGTGTCGACGCAGGATCCGCGCCTGGTGGAGGCTTTCACCACCCGCGGCTTCGCATGGGGCGGCCCCTGGTTGTCGCCCGATGCGATGCACTTCGAATACCTCGGCACCTACGCCGGCGCGGTTCCGGGGAGCGACGACCCGTGAACACCACAGCGTTCGCCCTGCCCCGATGTGGCCCCTTCCGCCATCGGCGCTACCCTGCGCCCGCCCCGGCGGGGTAGCCAAGTGGTAAGGCAGGGGACTGCAAATCCCCTATCACGGGTTCGATTCCCGTCCCCGCCTCTTCAGACCGTCCCCGCGCCGCACGACGGCCGGGGGCGGTCGGCGTTCCGGCTCACGGCCCGACCGCACCTCCGCGCGCGGCGCGCCGCGGTCCGGCACCAGTTGCCGCATCCGCGCGGCAGTCCGTCGTTCCCCCGCCGGCGAGCTCGGATGCCGGCACGGATTGCCGCACCGGCGCGGCAAGTCGTGGGGTCTTGCCCCGCGTCGTTTCGATGAACGTCGTGGCCACGAACGGGGAGGTCATGGCGCGCAGCAGCGCGCTGTAGTTCGGGAAGAAGCGCAGTTCCGCCCCGACCGGGAGCGGCTCGTCGGAGATGACCACGAGGTGGTCGCTGCTCGCGCCGACGATCCGGGTGCCCGGCGGTGGCAGGAGTCCGAGGGGATCAACGTCCTGCTCGCCGATCGCGAGCAGGCACTGCGCCACGAGCCCGCGGTCGGTCGCCACCTCGACCGAGCCGAAAGCGGTCTGGGCGGTGCGGCCCCACGGAACCGACGGCTTGACCTTCGACTCGATCACCTCGGCGACCAGCGTGATCGCGTCGGTGTGGAGGCCGTCGATCGGTGAGCGGTCGAGCGGGTCGAGTCCGAGCAGCAGCGACTCGCCCAGCCGCAGGTCGTTGATCCGCCCCACCGGTGCATGGCCGAGTGCCCAGCCGAGGTTGGCCGAGTTCCCGCCGGACACGAGCGGCAACCGGATGCCGAACGTTGTCTCGATAGCGGCGACGAGCGCGGACAGCTCGGCCATCTTCGCCGCATCGGGGACGACGCCGCTGCGGCAGGCCAGGTTGGTGCCGAGCCCCTCGAGGCTGAGGTTGGGCAGCCGCAGCGTCGCGCGCACGGCATCGGGCAGGTCCGCCGGCAGGAGCCCTTCGCGCAGGTCGCCGAGTTCGACCATCAGTACGACCCCGTGGTTCCTCGCCCGATCTCGGGCGGCGTCCGAGAGTCCGGCGATCACCGCGGGTTCGGTGTTGAAGCTGATGTCCGCGGTGCGGACGACCCGGTCGAGTTGACTGAGCATGGGGGAGCGCAGCAGTGCCAGCCTCGCCGGTATCGCGGCATGCCGGAGACGTTCGAGGTTCTCAATCCGGGAGTCCCCGAGCACCTGCACGCCGGCGTCGAACAGCACTCGACCGAGTTCAGGAGCGCCCAGCACCGCCTTCGTGACCCCCGTCACGGCGATGCCGCGCCCGGCCAGCCGTGCGACCAGGCTGCGGGCGTTGTCGGCGACCTTGGACAGGTCGACCTCGAGCCGTGGCGCGTTCATGACCCGACGGCGGTCAGCTTCCGCTCGAGCCGGGGGAACGCCTGAAGGACCATTTCGACCAGCCGCTGCGGCGACCGGGTCAGCGCGTCGGTGGCGGGGATGGAGAGACTGGCCTCGTAGAGGGTGATCGCTGCCGACACCTCGGCGTCGGTCATGTTCTCGTGGTTGATCGTCAGGCCGATGACCCGTGTGTCGGCGAAGGCCTCGATCAGGTGGATCTCGCGCTGCGGCGTCGGCATCTCGAACATCGGGAAGTCGCTGCGGTGCGGGCGTGCCGGTGCGTGCTGCAGGATCACCCCGTCGGGCTGGCTGCCGCGCAGCACGAACGCCGAACTCGAATACGCCGGGTGGCTGAGCGACCCCTGGCCCTCGACGACGATCACGTCGGGATGTTCACGTTCGAACGCATCGACGACGACGGCCTCCAACTCGCCGGCGCCGAATTGGGCCGGTACGGCGTCGAGCGCCACGCCGTAACGCGCGCCCTGCATCAGCCCGGTCTGGCCGGTGCCGACCATGACCGCGTGCAGGCCACTGTCGTTGAGGGCCCTGGTCAGCACGGTCGCGGTGGTGCGTTTGCCGATGGCGCAGTCGGTGCCGAGGACCGCGATGCGCGGGCAGGTCACCTGCAGGACCCGGCCGCTGAAGGTGCGCAGGTCCTTCTTTGCGCGCGGGCGCCGGATGTCGGTGATCGGCACGTCGTGTTCGAGGCTCGCGGCGACGAACTCGGGGTCCTCGCCGAGGAACTCGTGCAGGCCACAGACGATGCCGAGCCCGCGGCTCATCGCGTCGAGCAGCACGCCGCGCTCGTCGTGCGAGAGCATCCCGCTCGTCGGCGCGAGCCCGAAGATCAGCACGTCCGGCCGCAAGCGGGCCTGCTGCAGCGCGTCGTCGAGATCACGCCGGATGGGGATGTCGTTGGTCACCCCGTCCAGCACCAGGCCGCTGTCGAAACCCGCATGCCGACGGTCGATCACGGCGAGGATCTCGTATTTCTCGCTGTGGCGGACGAGGCCGTTGGTGGTCTTGCCGTCGGTCAGCCCGAAGTTCGCCTCGCAGTACACCACCGCCGTTGGCCGGGCGAGCGGGGTTGTGACGGAGAGATCGGGGACTACTGACAGCGACATACGACACCTCGAGGGAGAGAAGAAACTCAGAGGAGGCGACGTGTATGGCGCGGCCCGGATGGGCCGGATGTCGAGAAGTCCCCGCCAAGACGGGCGAACCGTCCCATGCTACCGGGTGGCCGCCGGATCAGATCGTGGCCGCGTGGGGGAGGATGCGCTCGGCGATCTGCTCGGCGAACTCGACCGGGTGGCGGTCCGGCATGACCTGCACCTCGGTGACACCGAGGTCGGCGAGCTGTTCCAGTTCCGCGAGGAATGCATCGGGGTCGGCCAGCGGTGGGCTCGTCGCCAACACGGTCCTGATGATCTCGTCGTAGTCGCGACCCTCGGCCTGGCAGTGCCCGCGCAGCACGTCGAGCTTGTGGGCGACCTGGTCGCGACCCGTCCCGAACACGTTGCAGGCGTCGGCGTAGCGAGCCACCAACCGCAGCGTCTTCCGCTCGCCGCCACCACCGACCAGGATGGGCGGCCGTGGCCGTTGCAGCGGCTGGGGGACGCACAGGGTCTCGGCCAACTGGTAGTGACGGCCGTCGTAGGGGCCGTCGTCGCCGCTCCACATCTGCAGGCAGATCTGCAGGGTCTCCTCGAGCCGTTCGAACCGTTGGGCGACCGGCACGACCGGGATCCCCAGTGCGGCCTGCTCCCGCTCGTACCACGAGGCCCCCAGCGCGAGCCGGGCGCGGCCCCCCGACAACACGTCCAGCGTGGTCACGATCTTGGCCAGCACACCGGGGTTTCGGTACATCACGCCGGTGACCAGCAGCCCGAGGGTCATGCGGTTCGTGCGGCCGGCGACGAAGCCCAGGCCCGTGTAACCCTCGAGCATCGGCTCGTCGGCGCGCGTGCCCGATGTCTCCATCTGGAAGAAGTGGTCCATGAAGCTGAACGAGGAGAAGCCGGCGTCGTCGGCGATCTCGGCGGTGCGCGCCAGGGTCGGCCCGATCTCGGCCGGGTCGGTCGGCTGCGAGAAGGTGTAGTAGTGCAGCCCGAGCTTCATGGCGGTCCTCCTCGACCGGCCGGACCATACCGATCTCAGGGCCCCCAACACCCGACTTGCCGCATATGCACGGCATTTCATGCGCGTCGGACGCGATCCGGGGCCCCGACGCACGACTTGCCGCATATCCACGGCAATTCATGCGCGTCGCCTGCGGTCGGGGGCGGGCCGCTACCGGTCGGCGAGGACGAGCTCGGCGACGACGTCGAGGGAGTCGACGTCCTGCCACGCGCCGTACTCCGACGCCCAGCCGAGCAGCGGGCCGTCACCGCAGGCGGTCAGGAAGCCCTCCATGACCGTCGCGACCAGGCCACCGGGCGCGTCGGGGTGTTCGACGGCGAACACGAGCACCGGGATGCCGGCGACGGCCGCCTGCGTGTAGTCCGCAGCGTCGGCGTGGGCAGGGCTGTAGGCCATCGCGACCGTCGCGGTCTCATCGACCAGCGATGTGTCCCCGGCGAGCACGTCCTCGACGGCGATCACGTACCCGACGTAGGGGTCGCCGGTCGCGCCGGCCGAGGGCGCGGTCGCCGGCTGGTCGACCACCTCGCCGGTCAGGGTGCCGCCGAACACGACGTCGCTCCACGCGGCGAGTTCGGCCGGACCGCTCGAGGGCTCGTAGTCGTAGGCGATGCCGATGTCGACCAGACGCTCGGCGAACCGCTCGATCTGCTCGCACGTCACGTCCGTCACGTCCGGCACCGACGCCGGTGCGGCCGCGGGGTCGAGGGTGATCTCGTGCGGTGGTTCGACGGCGACGTCGAGGATGACGCGGGTGCCGACCGTGCCCTGCAGGTCCACCTGGAACGGCGTCGGTGGGTTGCTGGGGCAGTTCTGGGCTCCGGGAAGGGGACGGACGCCGATCCGGAGCCGGATCTCGGTGGCGGTCTCCTCGAGCGCGAGCACCTCGATCCGACCGTCTGCCGACTGCTCCGATGCGCACGCACGTTCCGTCACCAGCAGGGCCAACGTCGTCGCGTCCGGGTCCGGCGTCTCCGCCAACGCCAGATCCGCGGCAGCGACATCGCTGCCGCCGACGACGCGCTGGGCACAGGGGCCGGCCAGCGTGAGCATCCAGGTTCCGTCGGGCACGTTGGTCGCGCCGTCGATCACCTCGATGGAGCGGACCTCATGGGTGCGGACGTCCCCGCCGCCCTGGTCGAGCGGCTCGTCGAGCTCGCGGACCAGGTCG
>JAGXST010000248.1 GCA_018335555.1 Actinomycetota bacterium
GGGGCGGCTCAGCGAGGACCTCGGTGGCGAGGCGGGGTTCGCCCGGCTCGCCGCAGCCTGCCGTGCGAACGACCTGCGACTCGTGCTCGACCTGGTGCCCAACCACGTCGGACTGGTCAGCCCCCACAACCCGTGGTGGTGGGACGTGCTGCGGCACGGTCCCGACAGCCGCTACGCCGGGCACTTCGACATCCGGTGGCGGTCCGCCGGCAACGGCCGGCCCCAGGTGCTGGTCCCCCAGCTCGGTCGATCGCTGGAGGTGGAGCTGACCGAGGGCGAGGATCTGCGGCTGTCGCACCTCGGCAACGGCGCCGGGCGCGGCGCCGGGGCCGACGACGACCCGGATGCCGCCTACGGCATCGTCTACCACGAGCACGCCTGGCCGGTGCGGCCCGGCTCGCTGCGGGCCATCGGAGCCGACGCACGCGCCGTGCGCGAGACCCTGGCCGCCTTCGAGACCGACCGGGGTCGGCTGTTCTCACTGCTGCAGGAACAGCACTATCGCCTCGTCCATTGGCAGCGCGCGAACCGCGAACTCAACTACCGCCGCTTCTTCGACATCACCACGCTCGGCGGGGTTCGCGTCGAGGACCCGGCCGTGTTCGGTGACGTCCACCGGCGCGCCCTCGACCTGGTGGACGACGGCATCGTCGAGGGGCTGCGCATCGATCATCCCGACGGCCTGCACGACCCGGCCGACTACTTCCGTCGCCTGCGCGAAGCGGCCCCGCGGTCCTGGATCGTGGTCGAGAAGATCCTCGAGGCCGGCGAACCGCTCCGCGGCGACTGGCCCGTCGACGGCACCACCGGCTACGAGTTCGCGAACGACGTGCTGGGGCTGTTCGTCGACGGGGCGGCGACCGCGGTTCTCGACGACCTCTACCGCGAACTGGCTGGCCGGGACGGCGACGACGCCGACTACGCGGCCATCGTCGACGCCGCCAAGCACCGCGTCCTCGACCACCTGCTGGTCAGCGAGTTCCGCACGTTGCACGACGCGTTCGTCGACCTCGCCCGCCAGGCCGGCGTCGTCTGCGAGGACGACGACCTGTCCGCCGCGCTGCGCGCGGTGCTGGTCGCCTTCGGCGTCTACCGCACCTACGTGCGCGCCGAGGTCGATGTCGTCGACGACCTCGACCGGCGCCACGTGCGGGACGCGGTCGCCCGCGCCCGCGCCCGCCACCCGCACCTGCACGAGGCGCTCGACCTGCTCCAGGAGACGTTGCTGGTCGAGCAGGTGGGCGTGGGATCCACCGAGTTCGTGATGCGGTTCCAGCAGTTGACCGGTCCGGTGATGGCCAAGGGCGTCGAGGACACCGTCTTCTACCGCTACCTGCGGTTCGCGGCGGTCAACGAGGTCGGCGGCGACCCCGCCCACCTCGGCACCTCACCCGCCGAGTTCCACGAGGCCAACCGCCGGCGTCAACAACGGTGGCCCGCGTCGATGCTGAGCACGTCGACACACGACACCAAGCGCAGCGAGGACGTACGCGCCCGGCTCGCCCCCATCACCGAGATCCCCGACGTGTGGGTACGCACCGTCGAGGAGTGGCTCGAGATCACGCAGCGCCACGCCGGCCGCCACGGGCAGGCCTCCCCCCAGGACCCACCGAGGCCGACCGTCGTCCACCGCTACCTGACGCTGCAGACCCTGCTCGGCGCCTGGCCCATCACGGCCGAGCGCGCCGTCGACTACCTGATCAAGGCCGCCCGCGAGGGCAAGCAGTACACCGACTGGATCGACACCGACGAGCGCTACGAGGCCGACCTCGAGGCCTACGTCCGGGGGGTCGTGGCCGACACCGAGGCCGTCACGGCGCTCGAGACGCTGCTCGACCGGCTGCGGCCGGCAGGGTGGTTGACCTCGCTGTCGCAGACGTTGCTCAAGCTGACCTCGCCCGGGGTGCCCGACGTCTACCAGGGCTGCGAGTTGTGGGACCTCTCCCTCGTGGACCCGGACAACCGCCGACCGGTCGACTTCGACGCACGCAGCGAACTGCTCAAGGAACTGCAGGCCGACGCCCATCCGGTCGAACTGCTCGGTCGGATGCGCGTCGGCGCCAGCAAGCTGTGGGTGACCCACCGGGCGCTCCGGCTGCGGCGCCGGCTCCCCGAGGTGTTCGGCCCCGACGGCGACTACCAGCCGCTGCACGCCGACGGTGTCCGCGCCGACCACGTCGTGGCGTTCGTGCGCGGCGGCCGGGTGGCGACCGTCGCGCCGCGGTTGGTGCTCGGCCTCGGCGGTAGGTTCGAGGACTGGAACTGGCAGGGGACGTCCCTGCAGTTGCCACCCGGGACATGGCGCTGCGAGCTGACCGGCCAGGTCGTGCCGGGCGGGCGCCCGGTCGGGCTCGCCGAGGTGCTGACCGCGTTCCCACTCGCCCTGCTCGTCCTGGAGGCAAGCGCATGAGCGACCGCCCACGGAAGCGCAGCGACGAGGAACGCCGCCGGACCGGAGGACGCTCCGCGGCACCGGACGGCTGGGGCATCGTCACCGCCTACGAGGATGCGTTCGGTGACTGGGCCGAGGTCCCGCGCGAGACGCGGGACGCGCTGGTACGCGCCATGGACGGGGACCCGGCTGCCGAGGGCCCACCGGCGGTCGACGCGGTACTGGTACTGCGCGAGGGCGTCGGCGCCGAGGTGGCCGGCGCCACCGAGGTCCGCCTCGAGGACGGCACCCGCCGCAGCATCGACGGAACCGTGCCCGACGATCTCCCCACCGGCTACCACGACCTGGTCGTCGACGGCCGCGACCAGCCGCGCCGGCTCATCGTCAGCCCGGGCCGCTGCCACCTGCCCGACGACCTCGTCGCCTGGGGCTGGTCGGTGCAGTTGTACGCGGCCCGCTCCGAAGACAGTTGGGGCATCGGTGACTTCGCCGACCTGCGCGCGCTGGCGGCCTGGTCAGCCGACATCGGCGCCGGCACGATGCTGATCAACCCCCTGGACGCGGTCACCCCGGTCGAACCCCGCGAGACCAGCCCCTACTACCCCACCTCCCGCCGTTTCCTCGACCCGCTCTACCTACGCATCGAGGAGGTGCCGGGCGCGCGGGGTCTGCCCGACTTCGAGCAGCTCCGGTCGGCGGGACGCGCGCTGACCGACGACGGCCCGATCGATCGCGACCGGGTCGCGGAGGTCAAGCTGGCCGCGCTCGAGCAGGTCTGGCGATCCGTCGACGACGCCGGTGACGAGGACGCCTTCCTCGAGTACGCCAAGGAGCGCGGCGAGGCGCTGACCGTCTTCGCGACGTTCTGCGCCCTGGCCGAACACCACGGCTCGGGCTGGCGGAGCTGGCCCTCGGACCATCGGCACCCGACCAACGCCGCCGTGTCCGACTTCGCCCGCGAACACGCCGACCGCATCCGCTTCCACGCGTGGCTGCAGTGGCAGTGCGACGAACAGTTGCGGGCCGCGGGGGCACCGCTCGCGCTGCTCGGTGACCTGCCGATCGGTGCCGACCCCGACGGCGCGGACGCATGGGCGTGGCAGGACGTGCTCGCCACCGGGGTCAGCGTCGGCGCACCACCCGACGAACTCGGCCCGCAGGGCCAGAACTGGACGCTGCCGGCCTTCGTGCCCTGGAAGCTGCAGGCCGCCCGCTACGAGCCGTTCGTCGACACCGTCCGGGCCGCGCTGCGCCACACCGGAGGCCTGCGCATCGACCACGTGCTGGGCCTGTTCCGGATGTTCTGGATCCCGCCCGAGGGCACCGCCGCCGACGGCGCGTACGTCAAGATGCCGACGAGCGACCTGTTCGACATCCTCGCGCTCGAGTCCCAGCGCGCCGGCGCGTTCATCGTCGGCGAGGACCTCGGGACCGTGCCCGAGGGCGTGCGCGAGGAACTCGACGCCCGCGACGTCCTGCGCTACCAGGTGTGGTGGTTCACCGACGACCCGCTCGAGCAGTGGAGCGAGAAGTCGCTGGCCTCGATCTCGACGCACGACCTGCCCACGGTGGCCGGGGTGTGGACCGGACGGGACGCGCAGATGCAGGCGGAGCTCGGTCACGAGCCCGACACGGCCTGGCACGGACGGCTCCGCCAACGGATCGTGGCGGCGACCGGGATCGCCGACGACGCCTCGGCGGCCGAGGCGACCGTTGCGTTGCACCGGCACGTGGCCGGCGCACCGAACCGGCTGGTCCTCGCCCAGCTCGACGACGCCGTCGCCACGCCGGAGCGGCCCAACGTGCCCGGCACCGACCGCCACGCCCGGCCGCAGAACTGGTCGCTGCCGTTGCCCGTCTCCATCGAGGACCTGCCGGGACATCCAACGGTGCAGGCCATGGCCACGGCGATGTCCCAGGGACGCAGCGCTAGGGTCGAGCCGGCTCGGAGCGCGTGCTCGGACTCGCCCCCCCGGTGACGCTGTCGAGCTCCCGCGAGCGTGGTGTGGTCAGCCGGTGCGAGCGGCGCGGTGGGCGGCGAGCAGGTCGCGGTACCAGCGGCCGCTGGCCTTGACTGTGCGTTCGAGCGTGTCCTGGTCGACCCCGACGATGCCGAACCGCTTGCCGTAGCCCCACGCCCACTCGAAGTTGTCCATCAGCGACCAGGCGAGGTAGCCGGCCACGTCGACGCCTTCGTCGATCGCGTCCGCGACGGCAGCGATGTGGGCCGCGAGGAACTGCCGGCGGTCGTGGTCGACCACCACGCCGTCGGCGTCGACGTCGGTGTCGGGAAAGGCCGCCCCGTTCTCGCAGATCAGGATCGGCGGGACCGGCCACTCCGTGTGCAGCCGTACGAGCAGGTCGCGCAGGCCGTGCGGTTCGATCCCCCAGCCCATCTCGGTGGTGGGTTCGGGCGGCGCGAGGAACTCGACGTGGTCGGCGCCCGGATACGCGGTCTCGAACCCGGTCTCGCCGGGACCACCGCGGACGTGGTGGCGGCTGTAGTAGTTCACGCCGAGGACGTCGAGCGGTTGGGCGATGCGCTCGAGGTCGCCGTCGTGAACGGCGTCGTCGGCCCGGAACCGCTGCTG
>JAGXST010000249.1 GCA_018335555.1 Actinomycetota bacterium
GTTGCCTCGGTGCCCTCGCCCTCGTCGCGGCGGCGTGCCAGTACCAGCGAGGCCGACAACGCTGCGGTGACGATCACCAGGGTCTCGCCCAGCGTGTCCTGCGAGCGGTAGTCGGCCAGGATGGCGGTGACGACGTTGGGGGTCTGTGTCTCGGCCAGCGAGCGCTCGATGTACTCGGTGGCGACGCCGGTGTGTGCGGGCGCGTCGGGGTCGCCACGGTCGGGCAGGTCCGTGCTCGCGTAGAGCATCAGCCCGACGAACGCCACGATGAGAGGGATGACCACCAGCCGCCGCCGCGGGTCGGTCCGCGGCTCGGAGTGGCGGGTGGTGGCCAGGATCGCGGCGATGAACAGCACGCCGGTCAGGCCGGCGCCGAGCGCCGCCTCGACCAACGCGACGTCGAGGGCTGACAGTCCGGCGAACAGCAGCGCGGCGAACAGGCTGTAGGCCGACAGCAGCGCGGTCGCGGCCAGCAGGTCCTTGACGTGCAGGGCCAGGATCGCGGTCGCGATCAGGGTGATGAACAGCAGGATGTCGAGGGGGACGATCATGTCGCGGCCTCCTCGTCGCCGGAGGCACCGTCGGTGGGGACCGCGTCGTCGCCGATGGCCTGTTGGATCTCGCGGTCGGCGCCGGCCTGGTCGACGGTCTGGACCGGCAGCGCGCCCGAGCGGTGGGCCGCACGGATCAGGGCGTGGACGGCGGTGGGGTTGAGGATCAGCGACGCCACCAGGACGAACGAGAGCCGGAACGCGGCATCGATCTGGAGCTCCGGACGCAGCAGCAGGCCACCGAAGAGCAGCAGCAGGCCCAGCGTCTCGGACTTCGCGACCGCGTGGGCGCGCGTGTACAGGTCGGGCAGGCGCAGCAGGCCGATGGTCGAGGCGACGAGGAACAGCACACCGAGCACGATCAGGACGGTGGAGACCACGATCATCGGCCACCTCCAGGCCCGTCGGGACCTTCGAAGTAGCGGCCGAGCGCGATCGGGAGCAGGAACGCGAGCAGCATGAAGCCGAGTGCGATGTCGAGGAAGAACCCGGGCCGCCCGAGCACGAACCCGAGCACGACGATGACGACCACGCCGTGGACCGCGACGAGGGCGACGGCCACGAGTCGGTCGAACACGGTCGGCCCGGACCAGACACGCGACAGGCCGGCCACGATCAGTATCGCGACGACCAGCAGCACGGCGACGAGGAACAGGCTCATGTCGGTCATCGGCCGCCCTCCGGCTCGTCGGTGGGCATCGCGGGATCGAGGTCGACACCCTCCCAGACGATCTCGGGTGGATCGTCTGGGACGTCGCCGAAGATCCGGGCGATGCGACGCTGGGTCGCGGCGTTGGCGAGGTCGCCGACCGAGGTCGGCGTGAAGGCGTGGATCGTGAACTCGTTGCCGCGGACGTCGAGCGTCATCGTCCCGGGCACCATCGTGATCGAGGTCGCGAGCATGGTCCGCGCGGCCGGCGAGGACAGGTTGGTCCGGAACCGCGCGATACCGGGCCGTGGCGGGATCCGAGGGTCGAGCACGATCCGGGCGATGTGGGCACCACCGGCCGGCAACCGTCCGAGCAGCCACACCACGTAGAGCAGCAGGTAGCCGACGTGGAGGTGGTGGCGGCGCTCGTCGGTGCGACCGAGGGTGGCGTCGAGCAGCGGGCGACTGACCCAGGTCACGGCGGCGGCCGAGAGCACCCCGAGGACCACGAACAGCGGATCGAGCCGCCACGACAGCAGCATCCAGAACGCCAGCAGGACGACGAACAGGACCGGGACGCGGAAGGACTTCATGGCCACACCAGGCTGACGAGGAGGATCACCACGGCGGCGCCGAGCAGCACCGACCCCAGTGTCCAGGTTGCGGCGACCGGCGGGGGACCGTCCGGATCGCGGGAGGCGACCCGGGCGAGCACCGCGGTGCGGGCGGCGACCAGCCGGCCACGCGGGGCGGGATCGGGCGCTGCAGGCGATTCGACCGGGTCCCGGTCGGTGCGGCCGCGACGGGCGAGCGTGGCCACCGTGCGCGGCAGTCGCCGGTACAGCCAGTCGGTGTCGACCGTCACCATCGCCTTGGCGTGCAGTTGGTCGAGGAGCAGGAAGAACGCCAGCGCGGTGAAGACCAGGATCTGGGTCTTCTCGAGCACCTTGCCCACCGAGTAGGCCGAGTAGTCGACCGGGTAGGGCAGCAGGTCGTACAGCAGGTTCGGTGCGATGCCGATGCCGAAGTTGAGGGCGGCGGACAGGCCCATGGCCACGATCATCGTGCGTGGCACGGCGCCGACGTGGATGCGGTGCCCCTCGTCGTTGGTGCGCGGGCCCAGGCCGTCGTGGCCGAACCAGGCGCCGTAGGGCAGTTTGAGCCCGGTGTGCAGGAACGTCCCGACCGATGCGATCTGCAACAGGATCACCAGCCAGATGCGTTCGTCGACGTAGGCGCCCTCGACGACCAGTTCCTTGGCGACGAACCCGCTGAAGAACGGAACGGACGAGATCGACGCTGCCCCGATCAGGTACAGCACCAGCACGGTGCGCATGCGGTTGGCGATGCCGCCGAGCGCCGACATCTTCGAGCGGCCGGTGGCGTAGATGACCGCGCCGGCGCCCATCAGCAGCAGGCCCTTGTAGAGGATGTGGGCGAACGCGTGCGCGGTCGCGCCGTTGATCGCGAGTTGGGTGCCGATGCCGACACCGGCGACCATGTAGCCCACCTGGCTGATGATGTGGTAGCCGAGCAGCCGCCGGATGTCGTTCTCGAGGACGGCGTAGACCACGCCGTACAGCGCCATGGCGATGCCGAGGTACACCAGCACCTCCCAGCCGGCGAACCCGCGGGCCAGCGCGTAGACGGCCGCCTTGGTGGTGTAGGCCGACAGGAACACGGTCCCGGCGACGGTCGCCTCGGGGTAGGCGTCGGGCAGCCAGGCGTGCAGCGGCGGGACCGCCGCCGAGATCAGGCAGGCCAGCAGGATCAGCACACCGCCGGTGGACACCTCGAAGCCGGTGAAGGCCATCGATCCCGTCGCCGTGTAGTGCCACACGATGCCGGCGAGCAGCAGTTTGCCGCCGAGCACGTGCATGTACAGGTAGCGCATGCCCGCACGACCCGACAGTGGCGTGCGCCGCGCCAGCACCAGCAGCGTGCTCGCGACGGCCTTGACCTCCCAGAACACGAAGAACGTGATGAGGTCGCCGGCGAAGACCACCCCGAGGGCCGCTCCCGCGTAGGCGAGGGCGGATGCCCGCTCGTTGCGGCCCATCGTGCGGATCCCGTAGGTGCCGGCGATGACGCCGGCGATCGCGAAGATGATCCCGAACGGGCGCGCGAGACCGTCCACGCGCAGGACCTCGAGTTGCCAGTCGAACCAGCCCACCTCGACGCTGGTGCCGAGGTCGAGTGCGAACACCGCCGCCAACGCGGCCAGCGGCGCCGCCACCATCAGCACGTGACCGACGACCCGTGGCACGAACCGCACGGCGACCGCGGCCAGCAGCAGCGGCAGCGCCGGGTGCAGGAGCAGCGTGAGGTCACTCACCACGCAGGTCCTCCTGGACGTCGGGGGCCACGTCGTGCTCGTAGTAGCCCTCGGAACGTTCGAGCAGGACCTTGCCGATCCACTTCGAGACCACGACGATCACGACGCAGCCACCGAAGCCGATCAGGGCGCCGTACCCGGGGAAGCGGGCGTAGCGCACGACGAGGTCGAGCGCGACGAACACGGCCAGCGCGGCAGCGGTGGTCAGCCAGAGGTTGCGGGTGTTCACGGCGCACCTCCGCTCACGGCCGCCGCCACGTCGGCCGCGATCGAATAGACCCCGCCGAGGTCACCGAGGCCGAGCAGCAGCCCGACCACGGCGGTGATGCACAGCGGAACGACCATCAAGGGGGAGGCCTCACCGTGGGGATGGGCCAGTGCCTCCTCGGAGAGCGGCTTGAAGAACGCCCGGTAGACGACCGGGAACAGGTAGGCCGCGGTGAACAGGCCGCTGCCGGCGATCAACGCCGCGTACACCTGCTGGTCGGCGTCGAGGGCGCCCATCGTCAGGTACCACTTGCTGACGAACCCGCCCATCGGCGGGAGTGCTGCGAGCCCGTACGAGGCGAGCGCGAACGCGCCCAGCGTGTAGGGCATGCGACGCCCGATCCCGTCCAGTTCGCTGACGTAGTCCTTGTGCGCCGCGATGTGGATCGCGCCGGCGCAGAAGAACAGCGTGATCTTGAGGATCCCGTGGTTGACGATGTGCAGCAGGCCGCCCTCGTAGGCGGCCGGCGACAGCAGCGAGAAACCGAGCACGATGAACGCGAGGTGGGCGATCGTGGAGAACGCGAGCCGGCGCTTGAGGTGGTCCTGGCGCAGCGCGACGACCGACGCCACGGCGATGGTGATGCCTGCCACGATCGACAGCCACCCATGTACGCCCAGTTCGAGCAGGACGTCGGGTCCGAACACGAACCCGATGACCCGGCCGAAGGCGAACACGCCGGCCTTGACCACGGCGACCGCGTGCAGCAACGCACTGACGGGGGTGGGGGCCACCATCGCGGCGGGCAGCCACGGGTGCAGCGGCATCAGGCCGCTCTTGGTCGCGAAGCCGGCGGCGAACAGGGCGAAGACCAGCACGGTCAGGCCGGTCCCCATGGTGTCGCCCACGAGTCCGCCGGCGGTGAAGGCGAGGTCGCCGACGTTGGCGTACACGAGCAGGATCGCCGCCAGCACCAGGACCCCACCCGACAGCAGGATCCCGAGGTAGAGGCGGCCGGCGGCGATCGCCTTGGCGTCGCCCTTGTGGGTGACCAGCGGATAGGTCGCGATGGTGAGCAGTTCGTAGAAGATGAAGAACGTGAACAGGTCCCCGGCGAAGGCGACCCCGAACGCGGTCGACAGACACAGCGCGTAGAAGGCGTAGAAGCGGGTCTGGCTGCGGGCACCGTCGCCCCGCATGTAGCCGATCGCGTAGCAGCCCGCGAGCACCCACAGGAACGACGCCAGCAGGGCGAACAGCATGCCCATGCCGTCGGCACGCAGCGTCAGTTCGACGCCCGGGACGAGTTGTCCGAGGGTGGTGGTCGGGACCTCGCCTGCCAGCACGCTCGGCACCAGCGAGGCGACGACGCCGAAGGTCACGACGGCGCCGACGACGAGCAGCGCGTCGCGGAGGACGGTCGCACGCCGCGCCAGCACGATCGCGACGGCCGTGGCGACGGGCACGGCGACGGCGACGAACGGCAGCAGGGAAGCCTGGGGGCTCATGGGCCTCCGGGGACACGAACACGGTGGGGAGCGGGACCGGCTCCGCCCGGGGCACGACGCGACGCGCCATACAGGCGCGCCCCGCGTCGACCGGTTGCGGGGCCAGGGGTGTCTTTCGTTGGTGTTCGAGACTAGTGAAACCGCCAGATGCCGTAGGGCGGCCCGACCGCTGAACGGCCCGATTCGTCCCGTCCGGCCGGAACTTTCATCGAAGTTTCAGCGAACCGGGGGCTCGTGGGGCCGTTCGTGGGGTCGCTCGACGAACCCCTGCAACTCGTCGACCACGGTCTTGTCCCACAGCGGGGCCCCCGCCCGGTAGGCGGCGCGACCGATGACGTGGCCGGAGACGGGTGCGCCGATGAACTGCAGCACGATCGCGATCCCCATCTTGACCGCCGCCTCGGTGGTGCCCATCGCGAACGCCGTGCCCGCCAGCACCAGCGCGATGCCGAGCCCGCCCGCCTTGGTCGTGGCCGAGGAACGGATGTAGACGTCGGGGAAGCGGAGCAGGCCGATGCCGGCCAGCAGCACCAGGAAGACGCCGAGGCTGATGAGCAGGCCGCCGATGAGATCCATCACGAGTCGCGCCTTCCGACGAGGGCGCCGAGGGCGATGGTGGCCAGGAACCCGAGCAGGGTGGCGATCAGGATGACGTCGAGGAACTCGTCGTAGGTCGTGCGCAGCGTCAGCAGGGCGATCGCCCCGACGATGGCGTACAGGCACAGGTCGGCGGCGATGGCGCGGTCGCCGACGCTGGGCCCGCGGACGGCACGGATGATGCCGAGCGCGAACGAGAGGGCCAGCACGGCCAGCCCGAGGTCGATGAGGTTCATCGGGTGGCCTTCAGCAGCGTGCGCTCGAGCCTGGCGATGTCGGCGAGGAACGCCTCGCGGCTCGTGTAGTAGAGGGTGTGCACGTACAGGTCGTGGGTGTCCTCGTCGACCTCAAGCGAGAGCGTGCCGGGGGTCATGGTGATCATGTTGGCCAGCAGCGTGGTCTCCCAGCCGCCGCGGGTGGCGGTGGGCACGCGGATGATCGCCGGGGTCATGCTGAAGCCGGGGGTGAGGATCTCCCAGGCGACGCGGACGTTGGACATCGCCAGCGCCCACAGGAACACCAGCAGCGCCCACACGATGTGGGGCAGGCGGCGGACGGGACCGATGACGTGGTTCACAGCGACCTCACCGCCTCGAGGTAGGCCGCGGGGTCGAGCAGCGCCTCGGCCGCCGGTTCGACGAGTTCGATCAGTGGCTGGGCCCCGATGCCGAGCACGAAGACCGCGCCTGCGACGAGCATCGCCGGAGCGATCATGCCCTTGACCCGGCGGTTGCTCGGCGCCCGCGGGATCGGGGGCTGTTCGTCACCGGCCCCGCCGGCCGGGACGGGCCGCAGGCCGAGACCAGCCGCAGCCGGTTCACGCCGGGCCCGGTCGGTGAGCTCACCCCAGAACACCCCGTTCCAGATCTTGACCATCGACAGAAGGGTGAACAGGCTGACGAGCACCGCGACGCCGCCGGCGATCCAGTGGGCATCGATGAACGCGGCCCGGATCAGCAGGTACTTGCCGACGAACCCCGACGTCGGTGGGATGCCGGCCAGCGCCAGCGCCGGGAAGATGAAGGCGACCGCCAGCCAGGGGCGGGTGCGGACCATGCCGCCGAGTTCCTTGAGCTTGCCGGTTCCGGTCAGCGTCTCGACGGTGCCGACCGCAACGAACAGTGCGCCCTTGACCAGCACGTACTGCAGCATGTAGACGATGCCCGCCGTGATCCCGGCCAGGCTCCACAGCCCCAACGGCAGGATCAGGTACCCGACCTGGCTGACCATGTGGTAGGCGAGGATGCCGCGCATGTCGCC
>JAGXST010000250.1 GCA_018335555.1 Actinomycetota bacterium
GTCGGCTCGCCCGCCACACCGTCGCCGCACTGACCGCGCTGCTGGTCGCGGTGCCGGCCATGCCCGCTGCGGCCGCACCGGCAGGGGCCTCGTCTGCAGCCGCCGGTCCGACCGAGCGGGTACTCGTCGCCTACGACCAGAACGTCGTCGTCCCCGCCAGCGCGTCGCCCGCGCCGGTGTCGGCGCGCATCGTGCCGCTCGGGGTGCAGGTCCTCGACGTCCCGGTCGGCGAGGTCGACGACCTCGTGCGGCGGCTGGAAGCCGATCCCCGGGTCCGCTGGGCCGAGCCGGACGTCGAGGTCCACGCCGACGTCGTCACGCCGAACGACCCGTTGTGGCGGCAGCAGTGGGGACCGGCGCGCATCGGTGTCGCGGCCGCCTGGGAGCACACCACCGGCAGCCGCGACGTCACCGTCGCCGTCCTCGACAGCGGCGTGGACCCGAGCCACCCCGACCTGCGCGGTGCGGTACTGCCCGGTCGCTCGTTCGTCCCGGGCACGACCGCTGCGCTCGACGACAACGGACACGGCACGTCGGCGGCCGGGATCGTGGCCGCCCGCGGCGACAACCGCGAGGGCGTCGCCGGGGTGTGCTGGTCGTGCCGGATCCTGCCGGTCAAGGTTCTCGACAGCCGCGGCTCGGGCACGATGTCCGCGGTCGCCGCGGGCCTGGTCTGGGCAGCCGACCAGGGGGCCCAGGTCGCCAGCCTCAGCCTGAGCAGCACCGGCACCAGCCAGGCCATCGCCGACGCCGTCGCCTACGCGCGCGCCAAGGGCATGCTCGTCTTCGCGTCGGCGGGAAACACCGGCACCAGCGACATGCGCTACCCGGCCGGCCTGCCCGGGGTCATCTCCGTCGCCGGCACGACCAGCAGCGACGCACGCTACGACTGGTCGACGCACGGAACCTGGGTCGACCTCGCGGCGCCCGGGTGCAACCTCACGACCCGCAGTGGCGGCGGCTACGCGTCGTTCTGCGGCACCTCGTCCGCCACCCCGCTGGCTGCCGGCGCCGCGGCCCTCGCGCTGTCGGTGTCACCGGCCGTGTCGGGCGCCGAGGTGGCCGACGCCCTCGCCGCGACGGCGGCACCCGTGCGCTTCCCGCTGGCTGGTGGGCGCATCCGACTCGACGCGACCGTCGCCCGGGTGTCCTCCGCCCTGCGGGCGGCACCCGGCAACGCGCGTGATGATGCCCCGGCCTCGACGCCGGCGACACCTCCCGGCAACGCCGCTCCGACGACCAACCCGGCCCGTGCCATCACCCGCGCGTGCCCGACGGCCGACGCCGCGCCGGAGGCGAGCCGCATCGGTGTCCACGGTGTCGCCGCGAGCTGCCTCGATGCCTGGCAGATCGGCATCTTCCCGCTGGACCGCTACGACCCCTCTCGCCCGCTGACACGGGCCGAGTTCGCCGGACTGCTGGCACGCATGCTCGACGCAACAGGCCGCTCCGACATGCCCGAGGTCCCCGCCCGTTTCAGCGACGTGAGCTCGCACCCGCGCCGTGACGCGATCCAGCGGCTGGCCGGGCTCGGTGTCATCGCAGGCTACGGGGACGGCTCGTTCCGTCCCGACCAGCCGATCCGCCGCGACCAGATGGCCACGTTGATGGCCCGCGTCGCCAGCGGCCGGTACGAGGTGGTGCTGCCGACCGACGCCCCGCAGTTCCTCGACGTCGCCAAGGGCACGGCCCACGGCGCGGCGATCGGCCAACTCGCCGCCAGTGGCGTCACGACCGGCGTCGGCGCGGGACGCTACGACCCTGCCGGCCTCGTCACCCGCGGCCAGACCGCCACCTTCGCGGCGCGCCTGCTCGACCTGCTCATCGCCGAGGGTCGCGTCGCCGCCCAGACCCGCTGAAACGCCGGAGGGGCGCCCGCGGGCGCCCCTCCACCGTTGCACACCCGGTGTCGTCAGCTCGCGAAGCTCGGGCAGGCGTTGCCACGGTCGGGCGAGCCCGGGTTCTCCTTGCAGACGCCGGTGACCGACTCGCCGACCTTGACCGTGTAGGTGGGGCCGATCTCGGTCTTCGTTTCCGTCGTCGTCACCGTCCAGTCCGAACCGGCGATGTACTTGCCGCTCGGTTCGTTCGGGATGTCGTTGCCCTGGAAGTGGAGCGCCTCATGCGCGTACGAGGTCACGACGTCGAGCTCGGAGGTGACGGTGTCCTGCATCTGCTGGTAGGTGTCGACGGTGTAGGTCACGTTGTTGACGACCTGCTTCGCGTTGCCACTGTTGACACGCACCGTCGAGCCGCGCGTCGCCGCGGTGTAGGCGTCGCCGATCGCAGCGGAGCTGCGGTCGACCTCGATCCAATCGCCGAGATCGACGCCGGTCTCGACCGTGATCAGGCAGGTGTCGTCCGCGGGCTTGGGGGCGCCGGCCTGGGTCGGGTGACTGTCGGGGAAGTAGCCAGCCTCGAAGGTGCCTCCGAGGGCCGCACAGTTGGCCTCGCGGGTGGTGTTCGCGCTGGCGGGCATGGCGAGCAAGCCGACCAGTGACACTGCAGCGGCAGCCGCGACGAAACTCTTCTTCATGGTGTGGCCTTCCCTTGCGCCGATCGGCACGTTGGTCGTGGGAAGGTGTGTCGGTTTCGCCCCTGGCTCCCCAGCCGGCTCGGCGACCAACTACCGCCGACTGGATCCACGCCTCACACCCGCACCGGTCGGCTCGACCGGCATGTATCCGAATGATGCGGCCCGAACCTGTGGTGAACCTGTGGATCCGGGGGTCCAGGCCAACCGGGTTCGGGCTTCGAACGGATTTCGGCCCGGGCCCTTAGCATCCGGGCCGGCGAGTCGACTGGCGGTCCATGGGGAACAAGTCAGCAAGGTTGCTCCTGGTCGAGGACGACCAGGCGCTTCGCGCTGCCGTCCGCGCGGCCCTGCTCGGCGAGGGCTACGTCGTCCATGAGGTGAACGACGGCCTCGACATCAGGAGCGTGGCGGCGGCCTTCCAACCGGCGCTCGCCCTGCTCGACGTTCGACTCCCGAACGGGCCCAGCGGCTTGAGCATCGCGCGGGTGCTGCGCGACCTCGACCCGCAACTGCCGATCGTGTTCCTCACCGCGGCCGACTCCACCGACGACCGCCTCGCGGGCTTCGATGCCGGCGCCGACGACTACCTCGTCAAGCCGTTCGTCATGGCCGAACTCCTCGCACGCGTCCGGGCCCTGCTCCGTCGCAGTGGCCGACTGACCTCGGAGGCATGGCACGTCGCCGGTCTGCTCGTCGACGAGGACACCCGACGCGTCCGTCGAGACGGTGTGGAGATCGAGCTGACGAGAACCGAGTTCGACGTGCTCGTGCAACTCGGTCGCAACCCGGGACGGGTCCTGTCCAAGGTCCAACTGCTGTCGTCGGTCTGGGGTTTCGAGACCTACGACGTCAACGTGGTCGAGGTACAGATCAGCGGACTGCGCCGCAAGCTCGAAACGCAGGGCCCTCGACTCATCCACACGATCCGCGGGGCCGGGTATCGCCTGCTGGCACCTGCCGACTGATGCGGACCCCGTCGCTGCGCCGGCGCGTGACCTTCTCCGGCGTCCTCGTGTTCGCACTGCTGGTCGTGCTGCTCGACATCTTCGTCTACCTGACGCTGCAGCGGGAGCTCGAGTCGACCCTCGTCGAGGTCCTCGACTCCAGGGTGGACCTCGCCCGCGAACTCGGGGCCCAGCTCCCCCCTCGCGAACTGGTCGATCGCCTGACGTCGCTCGGCGTGCCGGTGGCACTGACCACGGCCGACGGTGCGGTGATCGCGGGGGAGCCGGCCGTGCCCCGCTTCGGGGACGGACCACCCGGCCCGCCGTCGACGCTGTCGGTCCCCCGGGTGTCCGCGTCCGTCGAGTTCGAGGACGGCGCCGTCGTCGAGGTGTTCGCTTCCCGCGCCGGCGTACGTTCGACGCTGGCCCGCACCGCTGTGCTGCTCGCCGTCGGCACGGCGGCCGCCGTGATCGTCGCCGTACTGCTGTTCCGCCGTACAGCGGCGCTGGTCGTCGCTCCCCTCGACGAGATGGTCGCGGCCGCTGGCCGCACCGCCGGGGGCCAGACCGGCGAGCGGCTCCGACCGGACGACCCGGACACCGAGCTCGGCCGACTCGCAACCGCCTACGACACGATGCTCGACACGCTCGAGCAGGCGCTCGAGACGGCGTTCGCCGCCGAGGAGCGGACCCGACGCTTCGTCGACGACGCCGCCCACCAGATGCGCACGCCCATCGCGACGCTGCGCTCGTGCGTGGAGTCCCTGCTACGCGTCACGGACCCGTCGACGCGTGACGAACTGTTCGGCTACATCGTCCAGGAGACGGCCCGTTGCCAGCGTCTGCTCGACGACCTGCTCGCAGCGGCCCGTCTCGACCAGGCACCGGACCTCCGGCTCGTGCTCCAGGACGTGACCGCACTCTGTCTCGACGAGGTGGACCGGGCCCGCAACCTGGCCCCGACACTCACGCTGCAGGTGTCCGCCCCCGACGGTCCCGTCGAGGCGCATGTGGACCACGACGCGGTCCGCGAGGTACTCGCCAACCTGCTCGACAACGCCCGTCGGCACGCCCGAGGGCGGGTGGACGTGTCCATTGCGGTCGATGACGAGGTCGTCTCCGTCAGGATCCTCGACGACGGCCCGGGCGTGCCCGACGGCACCGAGGAGCGCGTCTTCGAGCGGTTCACGAGCCTGGACGGCCGTGGCGGTGCCGGCCTCGGCCTGCCCAT
>JAGXST010000251.1 GCA_018335555.1 Actinomycetota bacterium
CGGTCGCCGAGGTAGCCGCGGACGAGTCGGTCGAAGGCGTCGACCCGGGTGACGGCGACCTTGCGCATCGCCCACCACAGCTCGAGCACCTCGTCGGAGGCGAGGCGGTAGTGCACGTGGGTACCAACACGGCGACTGCACAGCAGACCGGCTCGGGCGAGGGTTCGTAGGTGGTGGGAGGTGTTGGCGATCGACTGCTCGAGCTCCATGGCGATCTCGTCGACGGTCCGCTCGCCCTGGGCGAGCAACTCGACGATCTCGGCCCGCCGGCCCGAGGCCAGCGCCTTGGCGATCGAGGCGAACCCGTCGAACAACGCATCCTTGGCCTGTCGGCGTCCGCCTCCTGCCATCGCGCGACCTCCCGCATCCGGATTCGTACCACGATACCGCCGCTATTCAAACACCGACTTGACATTACGGTGCAGCGCGGGGCACGCTCTTGTCAAACGTTCGTTTGATCATTGCGCCGGAGGACCAGCGTGGTCGTGTCGCCGTTGGTGGACGCAGGGCTGGGCAACAGCTCCTACGTGGTCGACCTGGATGATGGCGGTGCCCTGGTGGTCGATCCGGCCGGCGGACCCGACGAACTCGGCGAGCTCGAGTCCGAGGCGTGAACCGTCCCAGCCAACGGCGCCCCGTCCAACTCGGGCTGAGAGAGAACCTGCCCCAGTTCGTGCTCCTGGTCGCCGTCAACGCCCTCGTCGGCGGAATGGTCGGCCAGGAACGCACCGTGCTGCCCCTGCTCGCAGAGCGGGAGTTCGGCATCGCCGGCTACACCGCGATGCTGAGCTTCATCCTGGTCTTCGGGCTCACCAAGGCCATCGTCAACTACTTCGCCGGCACGCTCGCCGACCGCTTCGGACGCAAGCCCGTACTGCTCGCGGGCTGGCTGTTCGCCATCCCCGTGCCGCTGCTGCTGATCTGGGCCCCATCGTGGGGCTGGGTCGTGTTCGCCAACGTCCTGCTCGGCATCAACCAGGGACTGGCCTGGTCGGTCACCGTCATCATGAAGATCGATCTCGTCGGCCCCGCACGTCGCGGCACGGCCATGGGGTTCAACGAAGCCGCCGGCTACGGCGCCGTCGCGGCCGCCGCGTGGGCCACCGGCGTGATCGCCCAGACCGCCGGCCTGCGGCCGGCACCGTTCCTGCTCGGTCTCGCCTTCGCCGCGCTCGGGATCGGTCTGTCCGCGGGGTTCGTGCGCGAAACCGCCGGCCACGTCGCCCACGAAGCGACCAACCACGTCGCCCCACCCCAGGGACACGCAGCCGATCTCACCAACCGGCAGGTGTTCGCCCTGGCGACCTGGCGCGACCGGTCCCTGACCGCGGCATCCCAGGCCGGGCTGGTCAACAACCTCAACGAAGGCATGGCCTGGGGCCTGTTCCCCGTCTTCTTCGCAGCCGGCGGCCTCGATCTCGCCACCGTCGGACTGCTCGCCGCCATCGCCCCGGCCGTGTGGGGCATCGGACAACTCGGCACCGGCGCCCTGTCCGACCGGGTCGGCCGCAAGTGGCTCATCGCCGGCGGACAGCTCACCGAAGCCGTCGGCCTACTCGTCATCGCCCTCGGCGACACCTTCCCCGTCTGGGCGGCCGGCAGTGCCATGTTCGGGGCCGGCACGGCCATGGCCTACCCGACCCTGATCGCCGCCGTCGGCGACGTGGCCCACCCCGCCTGGCGCGGCGCTGCCGTGGGCGTCTACCGCCTGTGGCGGGATGTCGGCTTCGCCGTCGGTGCCCTGCTCGCCGGCGTTCTCGCCGACGCCTACACCATCGCGACCGCGATCATGATCGTTGCGCTCATCACCGCCGCCAGCGGCCTCGACGTCGCCATTCGCATGCGCGAGACGCTCCGAAGGACGTAGGTCCATCTGCGACGAGGTCCGCCTCTGCCCGTCGGCTGTGGCGGTGATCGCTTGTCGTGGCTCGGTCAGACGGTGTCGAGGAAGCGGCTGCCGAGCAGGGTCAGGCCGACCGAGATCGCGTTGAAGACGGCGTGGCCGATGATCGGGACGAGCACGGAGCCGAAGCGGTGCAGCGACCAGGCCAGGCCGACGCCGAGCGCGAGCAGGCCGAAGCTGTACAGCGGCTGGGTCACCTCCACGTGAACGGCGGCGAAGACCACCCCGGACACGACGGCGGCCGGCCACATGCCGACCCGACGCCGCAGTGCCTGGAACAGCACGCCGCGGAACGCGATCTCCTCGATGATCGGTGCCATCACGACGGCGGCGACGATCGCGAGCAGCGTCGATGCGCCACCGGCGGTGACGTCGTTCAACAACTGCTGGTCAGGCGCCTCGACCGGGCCGGTCAGGGCGGTGACCAGCAGGATGATCGCGTTGACGAGGATGAACCCGGCGATCCCGACCACGAGCCCGTAGGCCGCCAGCAGCCCCGACGGGCGCGCCGGCCCGAACAGCCGCCACGACAGGCGCTGGCGTGCCGCGAGATAGCCCAGCCCACCGCCCAGTCCGAGCAGTTGCGCGACGACCACGAGCAGCAGCATCACCGCTCCACTGTCCTCGTCGACGAGGCCGAGGACGACCGCGGGCAGGATGACGACCAGTTGGGCGGCGATGGTCCACAACACGAAGACGATGCCGTCCATGACGCTGAAGGGCACCGGGAACGCATCGGCCGCGCGGGCGCCGTAGCGACGGCCGGCCGGCCAGGCCGGATCCCCGGCCGGCGGCGGGGGCGGGGGGCCGGGCGGGCTCCCGGGCGGGGGGAGGGAGGGCTGGCTCATGCGGATCTCCTGCGGGAACCCCGGACGGCGAGGAGGAGGACCAGGAGGGCACCGACCAGGACGAGCGCGACGATACGGCCACCGGCACCGTCCTGACCATCCGCGCGCGCTTCGTCGTCGGCGGCGGCAGCGGCGTCGGCCTCGTCCTCGCTGACCGTCACCGCGAGGGGCGAGCCGTCCTCGGCACCGGTCGCGTCGCGGCCCAGTAAGACCAGCGAGTACTCGCCCGGCCCGACCGCGGCGCCATCGGCGTCGTCGTAGCGCCACGTGGCCGCCTGCACCCCGGGGTCGGCCGCGCCGAGGTCGCGCACGAGCACCTCGTCGCCGGCAGCGTCCGTGACGACCAGGCGCAACAGCGCCGGCTTGTTCAGGTCGACCTCGACCACGACGGCGTCGCCGAACGTCAGGCCGTCGGCCGGACGGGTCGCGCTGACCTCGAGGTCGGCGTCGTGGCCCTCGGGCGGCGTCAGCGTCCAGACATCCCCGTCGCGTGTTGCCGTCCAGGTGCCGATGGCGGTCTCGGCGATCAGGGTGTCCCCCACGGACAGACGCATGGTCCGCGTGGGTCGCAGCGTAAAGGCGTCGCCGACGTCGAGTCCGACGCGGACGCGCGGCGGCAACTGGTCACCGACGACCGGTTCCAGGCCGTCGTAGTAGGCCGCCAGGATCTGGCGGTGATCGTCACCGCGCTCGGCGCGACCCTTCGCCCCGTACTGGCTCATGCCGACGCCGTGGCCCCACCCGCGCCCGACGATGGTCACCGCGTCGTCGTCGACGGTGATCTCGAACCGACTCGACGGCAGCGTGTCCGGGAGACGGCGCAACCCGTCGCTGCGGATGCCGGGGTAGACGTCCGGATACTGCTCGGCCGCGATGCGGCTGACGAACTCCCGGAAGGTGCGCACCCCGAGGCGGACCTCGGTGCCGTCGGTGCCGGTCACCACGATGTCGGCATAGGGATCGTGGACGTCGCCATCGCGACGCACGTCGGCCACGGGCGCGGCCGCGCGCAGCGTGTCGCCGCGGCCGATGATGTCGTCGAACTGCTCGCGGCTGAAGCGCACCGTCCAGCGGTGGTAGGGCGACACCTCGTCGGGGTCGTCCTCGGTCCCGACGAGGTAGGGGCGGGGCCCGTCCTGGGGGAAGACCAGTTCGTTGGGGTAGGTCCGGCCACCGGACGTCGAGAAGTAGCGGGCCAGGATCGGCAGGCCGGCCTCGTCGACGAGCACCTCGCCGGCGGTCTCGTCGACCGCCTGCCGCCAGCGGCCGGCGTCACCGGCCAACTCGGCAGTCGCCCCGCGGAACACCTGGCAGGCCGTGCTCGCGCAGATGTCGTAGTGGGTGAAGGTGCCGAGCCGGATCGAGTACCAGGCGTAGGTGCGCGCCGCGACGGCCTGCGCCTTGAGCGCCTCGAGGTGCCAGCGGCCGGGCATCTCGGCGACGCCGGCGACGTAGTCGTCGATGTCGAGGTCGTTGACCAGCAGGGTGCCGTCGCCTCGCGCGCGGGGCGCATCGGAATGGCCCGAAGGGCGGGCCTCGACCGTGTCGAAGAAGGCGCGGGGGGCACGGGTGTCGTCGACGACCTCGATCGCCCCCTCGCCGGCCTCGGCCCGCAGTACCCCGCTGCCGGTCTGCGCGGCGGCCGGGACGGCCGGAAGCGATGTTGCGAGCAACACACCGACGCTCAAGAGGCTGCACCGCCACCGGCGGGACGGGAGGCCTCCCGACGCGCGGCGATCAGCCATCCACATCGGCGGCCGGCACCCGTTCGACGTCGGCGCCCAGGGCCTGCAGGCGTGGGATCCAGTCGGCGTAGCCACGATCGACATGGTGGACGTCACGCACGATCGTCTCGCCGCGTGCGACCAGGCCCGCCAGGGTCCCGGCCGCACCGGCGCGCACGTCGAGCCCGGTGAACGTCGCGCCGACGAGCGGCGCGGGGCCACGGATCAGCGCATGGTGCCCGTCGATCTGTATGTCCGCGCCCATCCGGGCCAGTTCGGCCACGAACGAGAACCGCGACTCGAAGACGTTCTCGGTGCAGCGCGACGTCCCCTCGGCCTGCGTCAGCAGCACCATCATCTGTGGCTGCAGATCGGTCGGGAACCCCGGGTAGGGCAGCGTGACGAAGTCGACCGGGTCGAGGTCGCCCGCTTTGACCCGCAGCGAGTCGCCGCCCTCCTCGATGGCGACACCGGCGGCACGGAGCTTGAGCAGGGGCAGGGTGAGATCGGTCGGCCGGACCCGCTCGATCACGACGTCGCCGCCGGTCAGGGCGGCGGCCACGGCGTAGGTGCCGGCCTCGATCCGGTCGGGGCAGGTCTCCCACGAGGTCGGGTGCAGCCGTTCGACACCCTCGATCTCGAGCGTCGGTGACCCGATCCCGTCGATCTTCGCGCCCATGGCGACCAGCATCCGGCACAGGTCCTGGATCTCGGGTTCGCGGGCGGCGTTGTCCAGCACGCTGCCGCCGTCGGCCAGCACGGCCGCCATCACCAGGTTCTCGGTCGCGCCGACGCTGGGGAAGTCGAGGGTGAAGATGGCCCCGTGCAGGTCGGGCGCCCGGACCTCGACCTCGTCGGCGTGCTCGTCCACCTCGGCGCCCATCGCGCGAAGGCCACGCACGTGCATCTCGATCCGTCGGGCACCGATCTTGTCACCGCCGGGGAGGGCGATCCGGGCACGACGGAGCCGGCCGACCAGCGGACCGAGGGTCGAGATCGACGCGCGGATCCGGGTGACCGCGTCGCGGGGCGGGCTCCAGTCGGGCTCCTCGGTCGCGTCGATCGTGCAACGCTCGTTGTCGAGGTCGAGATCGACGCCCAGGCCGATGCCGCGGAGCACGTCGGCCATGACCGGCACGTCCGCGATCCGTGGGATGGCCGACAGTTCGAGCTTGCCGTCGCACAGGATCCCGGCCGCCATCAGCTTGAGAGCCGAATTCTTGGCGCCAGAGAGCCGGACGGTGCCCCGCAACGGGGCCCCGCCGCGGACGACGAACACGTCGGAGGAGGAGGTCGGATCCAGCATCGGGACCGAGACTACCGGCGCGGGCGGTGGGTCATCCCTGGACGACGGCCAGCCGGGTCCGGGCGCGCTGCACCGAGGCGCGCACCACCGCGTCGTCGCCCTCGGCGAGCTGCGCCTCGAGTTGACGCAGCTTCGCCTCGGCGCGGGTGGCATCGATCTGGCTGGCCGGCTCGGCGACGTCGGCGAGCACGATGATCTTCTCGCGGCCGATGTAGAGCAGGCCGTGGTGGACCGCGATGGTCTCCCACGAGTCGTCCTCGAGCTTGACGCGCACGGGGGCGATGTCGAGCTCGATGAGGGCCGGCTGGTGACCGGGCAGGATCCCGATCTCGCCCTCGACCGAGCGCGCGTACAACTCCTTGGCCTCGGTGGAGAGCACGTGGCGCTCCGCCGAGACCACCTCGACGTGCATCGTGGCTGCCATCAGTTGCCCAGTTCCTTGGCCCGGCGCAGCACGTCGTCGACCGCGCCGGCGTACAGGAACGCCTGCTCGGGGATCTCGTCGAGCTCACCGTCGATCAGGGCCTTGAAGCCCTCGACGGTGTCCTTGACGGGCACGTAGACGCCGGGGTTGCCGGTGAACTGCTCGGCGACGTAGAAGTTCTGCGAGAAGAACCGCTGCGCCTTGCGGGCACGCGCGACGGTGACCTTGTCCTCTTCGCTGAGCTCGTCGATACCGAGGATGGCGATGATGTCCTGCAGGTCCTTGTAGCGCTGCAGGACCTCCTGGGTGCCCGTCGCGACGGCGTAGTGCTCCTCGCCGACGACGCCAGGGTCGAGGATGCGCGAGGTGGAGTCGAGCGGGTCGACGGCCGGGTAGATGCCCAGCGAGGCGATGTCACGGCTGAGCACGGTCTGCGCGTCGAGGTGGGCGAACGTGGTGTGCGGCGCCGGGTCGGTGATGTCGTCGGCGGGCACGTACACGGCCTGCAGCGAGGTGATCGAGCGACCCTTGGTCGAGGTGATCCGCTCCTGCAACTGGCCCATCTCGTTCGACAGCGTCGGCTGGTAGCCGGCAGCCGACGGCATGCGGCCGAGCAGCGTCGAGACCTCCATACCGGCCTGGACGAAGCGGAACACGTTGTCGACGAACAGCAGCACGTCCTGGCGCATCTCGTCGCGGAAGTACTCCGCCATCGTCAGCGCGGACAGCGCGACGCGCAGGCGCACGCCCGGCGGCTCGTCCATCTGACCGAACACCAGCGCCGCCTTGTCGAGCACGCCGGACTCGCGCATCTCGAGCAGCAGGTCGTTGCCCTCGCGGGTGCGCTCGCCGACGCCGGCGAACACCGACACACCACCGTGCTGCTGGGCGACGCGGTTGATCATCTCCTGGATGACGACGGTCTTGCCGACGCCGGCGCCGCCGAACATGCCGATCTTGCCGCCCTGCACGTAGGGCTCGATCAGGTCGATGACCTTGATGCCGGTCTCGAACATCGTCGACTGCGACTCGAGTTCGTCGAACGGCGGCGGGTCACGGTGGATCGGCCAGTACGTGTCGGCCTGGATCTGGTCCGCGGCGACGTCGAGCGGCTCGCCGAGCACGTTGTAGATGTGCCCGAGCGTGCCGGGACCGACGGGCACGGAGATCGGCGCACCGGTGTCGACCACCTCGGTGCCACGACCGACGCCGTCGGTGGGCTGCATGCAGATGGCGCGGACGCGGTGGTCGCCGATGTGCTGGGCGACCTCGGCGGTCAGCGTGCGGGTCTCGCCCTCGTAGGTGCGCTCGAAGGTGAGCGCCGAGTTGATCTCGGGCAGGTCACCGGCCGAGAACTCCACGTCCACGACGGGACCGATGACCCGCACGATGCGGCCCTCGTTCACCCCAACGGTCTGGGTCGACATTGGCTGTGCTCCTTCGAGCGTCAATTCAGGTACGGCGGGAAACTGGTGGTGGTGTCAGCCGGCGGACAGGGCCTCGGCGCCACCGACGATCTCGGAGATCTCGGTGGTGATCTGGTCCTGGCGGGCCTGGTTCATGACGCGGGAGAGCTTGCCGGCGAC
>JAGXST010000252.1 GCA_018335555.1 Actinomycetota bacterium
GTCGGCAGGAGCGGGTAGCCGAGCAGCAGGTTGTTGCCGGCCTCGGCGACGACCACGGCCGCGACGACCCACCCCCAGCGGCGGGTCGGGAGCAGCAGCAACGCCGACACCATCACCCCGGCGGAGGGCCAGAATCCGGCACCGACCGTCACGGGATCGAGCACGAACGTGACGTGCCGCGCGAACGCGTAGTAGAGCAACGCCACGGTGACGAAGACGACGGGACCCGGCATCCTGGTGATGAAGCCGTGCACCGGCAACGCTTCGTCGGGTGGCCGCGCGTCGGCGGCCGCCGGCGGCGGGGACTCATCGGACATGCGTTCCTCCTGCGCCACCGGTCGACCGCGCCGACCCGGGGGCTACGTTCACCGTGCGGCAGTCGCATGCCACCGGCGGGTCGGCCCGCGGCGGCGGGGGCCGTCCGGGTCCGTGTCGGGCGGCGCCGAACGCCGTTCGACGACACCCTCGCGCTCCCCAGTCGCGACGAAGGCCAGCAGCGGTGACCGACCACGACCAGCCCGACCACCTCGGCGCGACCCCGCTCGACGACGGCACCACCCGGTTCCTGGTCTGGGCACCCGACGTCGAGCAGGTCGAGGTGGTACTCGAGGAGAGTGGCCGCACCGCGACCCTCGTGCCGGGCGAGCAGGGCTACCACGAGGCCGTGCTCGATGACGTCGGCCCCGGCACCCGCTACCGGCTGCGCCTCGACGGCGTCCAGGAGCTGCGCAACGACCCGGCGTCACGTTGGCAGCCCGAGGGCCTGCACGGCCCGTCGGCCGTCGACGATCCCCGCTTCGACTGGACCGACGAGGGGTGGGTCAATCCGACCCTGGACCGGCACGTGCTCTACGAACTGCACGTCGGGACGTTCACGCCCGAGGGGACGTTCGACGCGATCATCCCGCGGCTCGCCGACCTGCGCGACCTCGGCGTGACCGCGATCGAGTTGATGCCGATCTGGCAGTTCCCCGGCGAGCGCAACTGGGGCTACGACGGGGTCCTGCCCTACGCCGTGCAGCACTCCTACGGCGGCCCGGCCGGACTGCGGCGACTGGTCGACGCGGCCCATGCCGCCGGGATCGCCGTGGTGCTCGACGTCGTCTACAACCACTTCGGCCCGGAGGGCAATCACCTGTCGGAGTTCGGGCCCTACCTGACCGATCGCTACGACACCCCCTGGGGGCAGGCGGTCAACGTCGACGGTCCGCTCAGCGACGGGGTGCGGCGCTACTTCGTCGAGAATGCCGTGCGGTGGATCCGGGAGTTCCACGTCGACGGACTGCGACTCGACGCCGTGCACGCGATCCTCGACCAGTCCGCCGTCCATCTGCTGGAACAGATCGCACGAGACGTGCACGCCGAGGCGGGGCGCCACGGCCGGCACGCGTTCGTGATCGCCGAGTCCGATCTCGCCGACCCTCGCCTGGTCAGGAGCCCGGAGGTCGGCGGCTACGGCCTGGACGGCCAGTGGCTCGATGACGTCCACCACGCCCTTCACGTGGCGTTCACGGGCGAGCGCACCGGTTACTACGAGGACTTCGACGGACTCGCCGACCTCGAGCGGGCCTTCCGTGACCGCTTCGTCATGGCCGGGCGCTGGTCGCCTCACCGCCAACGCACCGTCGGGCGACCGGCGGGCGACGTGCCCTACCACCGGTTCGTGGCATGTACGCAGAACCACGACCAGGTCGGCAACCGCATGCTCGGCGAGCGCAAGACCCACCTGCTCGACGACGAGCCGCTCAAGGCGATCGGGGCGGCGCTGCTGTTGTTGCCGTTCACACCGATGCTGTGGATGGGCCAGGAGTACGGCGACACCGCACCGTTCCAGTACTTCGTGTCCCACACCGACCCGGACCTGGTGCGGGCGGTGCAGGAGGGTCGTCAGCGCGAGTTCGCCTACTTCGCCGACCAGGGTCAGGCCCCCGACCCGCAGAGCGAGGCCACCTTCGTCCGCTCGAAGCTCGACTGGTCGCTGCGTGAGCGCGACGGGCACGCGACCCTGCTGGCCCTGTACCGCGAACTGCTGCGACTGCGGCGCGAGGTCGCGCCCATCGCGGCGCCGGACGCGTCGGATGCGGTGACGGTCGTCCACGACCCCGACACGATCTCGTGGCGGCGCAGCCGCGGTGACGACGAGATCGTGGTCGTCGTCCACGCCGGCGACGACGCCGCCGAGGTGCCGCTGCCCCCGGACAGGCGGTGGGAACTCCTGCTCGACACGGCCGACCCGCGATGGGACGGGCCGGGCGGTGTCCACCTCGACGGCCCGCATCGACTCGTCCTGCCGGGATCGTGCGTGGTCCTGTTGCGTACCCAGGGGGACGCGGCGGCTTGAGCCGGACGTGCAACGGCCGATCGAAGTGGCATGAGAGGGCATCCCGAGAGTCCCGGGTCCCGGCCGGTCGCGTTCTGGTTGCAGCACGTCCGGCTCGGGCTCGGCATGAGCGCGACCGTGATCGTGATGATCGCGGTCAACCTGCTGCTGTCCTCGGACCATCCCCACGCACGCGTGCTGTGGATCAGCAACGGGGCCGCGGTCGTGGTCACGGTGATCGCCTGGCGGCTGCCGTGGCGGCGCCTGATCGAACGCGGCCTGGCACTGCCGGCCCTGCTCGGCTGGTCACTGAGCCTGATCCCGTTGATCGTGGTGCTCGCCCATCTCGACGGTGGTGCGAGCAGCCCGATGGCGCACGTCATCCTGCTGCCGTTGGTGTTCGCCGCGATGGCCTACCCGGTCCGCGCCACGATCCTGGTCGGCGCCGCCGCCGTCACCGGTCAACTCGCGATCGCCGCGCTCAGCGAGATGCCGGCGGGTGACGCCGGGTTGCAGGTGACCGTCCTCGCACTGGTCACGGTCATGGGCGCGAGGATCGCCCACACCCACGAACGCACCCTGCGCGAGAGCGAGGCGCTCGCGGCCCGCCTGGGTGAACTCGCCCGCGTCGACGGGCTGACCGGCTGCCTCAACCACCGCGGCTTCCACGAACGGCTCGAAGCGGCCGTGACCGGCAACGGGCCGGGACCGGTGTCGCTGCTGCAGGTCGACATCGACCACTTCAAGGCGGTCAACGACACGCACGGCCACCCGTGCGGGGACGAGGTGCTCGAGGCGGTCGGCGCGTTGCTGCGCGCGCACGCCCGGCGCGACGACATCGTCGCGCGCATGGGCGGCGAGGAGTTCTTCCTGCTGCTGCCGGCCACCGACCTACCCACCGCCACCCGGGTCGCCGAGCGGCTGCGGGTGGCGATCGCCACGGCACCACTGCCGGTCTCGGTGACCGTGAGCGTCGGGATCTCGGTGCTTCCGGACCTGGCCGGATCCGTCGACGAACTCATCGAGAGCGCCGACCGGGCCCTGTATGACGCCAAGCGCGCCGGTCGCGACCGCGTCGTCGTGGCTGCGCCCCCCGGCGTTCGCACTGGCGTCGACGACGCGGGCCGGCGTCCCTGACGTCATGATGCACTCCCAGGGGTCCGGCACAGGCCGGGGCCCACGAGCGAGCGCACCGAGCGAGACAGGACCCAGCCCCATGCAGTTCGAGATCTGGCCCGGCGAGCCGTACCCGTTGGGCGCGACATACGACGGCTTCGGGACCAACTTCGCCATCTTCAGCGAGGCCGCCGAGAAGGTCGAGCTGTGCCTGTTCGACATCGAGGGAGCCGGTGACGCCGAGGCCGCGGGCAGCAACGAACGCCGCATCAGCCTCACCGAGGTGACGGGGTATGTCTGGCACGGCTATCTGCCCAACGTCGGGCCCGGGCAGCGCTACGGCTACCGCGTCCACGGGCCCTACGACCCCGAGAACGGCTCGCGGTGCAACCCCGCCAAACTGCTCATCGATCCGTACGCCAAGGCGGTCGACGGCGAACTGCACTGGGACCAGGCGGTGTTCGGCTACACCTTCGGTGACCCCGACGGCCCACCGAACGACCTCGACAGCGCGCCCTTCGTGCCGCGCAGCGTGGTCGCCAACCCCTTCTTCGAGTGGGGCGACGACCGCCACCCACGGATCCCGATGCACCAGAGCATCATCTACGAGGTCCACACCAAGGGCCTGACGATGAACCATCCCGACGTGCCCGAGGCACAACGCGGCACGTATGCGGGCCTGTCACACCCCGCCGTGATCGACTACCTCAAGGACCTCGGGGTCACCGCCGTCGAACTGCTGCCGGTCCACCGCCACGTCCCCGAGTCCGACCTGGTCGAGAAGGGCCTGACCAACTACTGGGGCTACAACTCGATCGGCTACCTCGCGCCGCACGACGGCTACGCGTCGGGCAGCGCCGAGCAGGCCGTCACCGAGTTCAAGCAGATGGTCAAGACCCTGCACGCCGCCGGGATCGAGGTCATCCTCGACGTGGTCTACAACCACACCGCCGAGGGCAACCACCTCGGACCGACCCTGTCGCTCAAGGGCATCGACAACGGCGCCTACTACCGTCTGGTCGACGACGACCCGCGCTACTACATGGACTACACCGGCACCGGCAACTCGATGAACATGCGCCACCCCCACGTGCTGCAGTTGATCATGGACTCGCTGCGCTACTGGGTGAACGAGATGCACGTCGACGGGTTCCGGTTCGACCTCGCCTCGACCCTGGCCCGCGAACTGCACGACGTCGACCGGCTGTCGACCTTCTTCGAGGTCATCCAGCAGGACCCGGTCATCAGCCAGGTCAAGCTGATCGCCGAGCCGTGGGACGTCGGCGAGGGCGGCTACCAGGTCGGCAACTTCCCCCCGTTGTGGTCGGAGTGGAACGGGATGTACCGCGACACCATGCGCGACTTCTGGCGCGGCGAGGCCGCGACCCTGCCCGAGTTCGCCTCGCGGTTGACCGGCAGTTCCGACCTGTACGAGTCCGACACCCGGCGCCCCAACGCATCCATCAACTTCGTCACCGCCCACGACGGCTTCACGCTCGCCGACCTCGTGTCGTACAACGACAAGCACAACGACGACAACGGCGAGGACAACAACGACGGCACCGACGACAACCGCTCGTGGAACTGCGGTGTCGAGGGACCGACCGACGATCCCGACATCGTCGCCCTGCGGCGGCGCCAGCAGCGCAACTTCCTGACGACGTTGATGCTCAGCCAGGGCGTGCCGATGCTGCTCGGAGGTGACGAGATCGGCCGCAGCCAGCGCGGCAACAACAACGGCTACTGCCAGGACAACGAGATCTCGTGGTTCGACTGGGAGTCGGCGGACGAGGACCTGCTCGCCTTCACCAAGGGCCTGATCGCGCTCCGCAAGGACCATCCGGTCTTCCGGCGTCGGCGCTGGTTCCAGGGCCGGCCGCTGCGCGGCGAGGAGATCGACGACATCGGCTGGCTGCGTCCCGACGGCACCGAGATGGACGACCAGGACTGGGACGCGAGCTACGCAAAGTCGCTGCAGGTGTTCCTCAACGGCAACGGCATCGCCAGCCCGGACCCGCGCGGCCAGCACGTCGTCGACGACTCGTTCCTGATCCTGTTCAACGCAGGCGACGAGACGATCGAGTTCACCCTGCCCCCCGAGGCCTGGGGCGCGGAGTGGCGTGTGGTCGTCGACACCGCAGTGGATGCGCTGCCGGCGTCGGGCGAACTCGTCGTCCCGGCAGCAGGAACGAGGAAGGTCGTCGATCGCGGCATCGTGGTGCTGCGCGAGGTCGCCCCGTGACCATGCCCGCCCGCCCCGTGACCATGCCCGCCCGCCCCACCGGTACCTACCGGCTGCAACTGCACACCGGCTACACCTTCGACGACGCGGCGGCCGAGGTGCCCTACCTCGCCGAGCTCGGGGTCAGCCACCTGTACCTGTCGCCGTCGTTGCAGGCGGCGCCGGGGAGCACCCACGGCTACGACGTCGTCGACCCGGGGCGGCTCAGCGAGGACCTCGGTGGCGAGGCGGGGTTCGCCCGGCTCGCCGCAGCCTGCCGTGCGAACGACCTGCGACTCGTGCTCGACCTGGTGCCCAACCACGTCGGACTGGTCAGCCCCCACAACCCGTGGTGGTGGGACGTGCTGCGGCACGGTCCCGACAGCCGCTACGCCGGGCACTTCGACATCCGGTGGCGGTCCGCCGGCAACGGCCGGCCCCAGGT
>JAGXST010000253.1 GCA_018335555.1 Actinomycetota bacterium
TCGTTCCGCGCCACGGTCGCCGGCTGGATGACGATGGCCGGCGTCCTGGGCGCCGTGCTGGGCCTGCTGTCGTTCGGTGTGCTCGCCGACCTGACGGGCGGGTTCGCCAACGCCTCGGTCGCGATCGGCATCCTGGTGGCGGTGGTCGCGGTGGCGTTCGCCGGGCTGCCCGAGACCCGCGGCCACGAACTCGACGAGGACGTCGACGCGACGCAGGCGGCCGGGTAGCTCAGCGCTTCTTCGGCGGCGGCGCGAACAGGTCCCGCAGGGTCGCGGCCACCCAGGCGATGAGGTCGTCGGGGCGGGGCGTGGGGACCGGGACCTGCAGGATCTGCTGGTCGCGCTGGTAGCGGAAGCCACGGTGCAGGCGCTCGACGCGGACCAGTTGCGAGTCGGACAGGTCCATCGGCGCGATCCGCAGTCGACCTGACGCGGCCAGCGTGACCTCGTGGACCTTCCACCGGCGCAGGGCCGCCTTGAGGGCGGCGAGGGACAGCAGCCGTTCGGCCGCCTCGGGCAGCGGCCCGAACCGGTCGGCGAGTTCCGCCTTGGCGTCACGGACCCCACCGGCGTCGCGGATGGCCGAGATGCGCTTGTACAACTCGAGCCGTTGGCGCTCGTCCTCGACGTAGTCGTGCGGCAGGTGGGCGTCGACGGGAAGCTCGAGCTTGATCTCGACCTCCTCCTCGATCGGCGCGCCGGACAGGTCGGCGACCTCCTCCTTGAGCAGTTGCGAGTACATCTCGAATCCGACGGCGGCGACCTGACCGGACTGCTCGGCGCCGACCACGTTGCCGGCGCCGCGGATCTCGAGGTCGCGCATCGCGATCGCGAGCCCGGAACCGAGGCGGGTGTGCTCGGCGATGGTCTTGAGCCGCTCGTAGGCGGGCTCGGTCATCGACGCGCCCTCGGGGTAGAGGAAGTAGGCGTAGCCGCGTTCGGCGGAGCGGCCGACCCGGCCACGCAGTTGGTGCAGCTGCGACAGGCCGAGCAGGTCGGCGCGCTCGATGACCAGCGTGTTGGCATTGGGGATGTCCAGGCCCGATTCGATGATCGTGGTGCACACCAGCACGTCGAACTCGCGTTCCCAGAACCGCACCATGACGCGCTCGAGTTGCCGTTCGTCCATCTGCCCGTGGGCGACCTCGACGCGGGCGTCGGGAACCATCTCGGCGATGCCCGCGGCCACGCGGTGTATCGAGTCGACCTGGTTGTGCACGTAGAAGACCTGCCCGTCGCGCAGCAGTTCGCGCCGGATGGCGAGCGAGATCTGGGCCTCGTCGTACTCGCTGACCACGGTCATGACCGGCTGGCGGTCCTCGGGCGGGGTCTCGATCACCGACAGGTCGCGTAGGCCGGACACCGCCATCTCGAGGGTGCGTGGGATCGGCGTGGCGGACATCGACAGCACGTCGACCGAGGTGCGCAACTGCTTCAGCCGTTCCTTCTGGGCCACTCCGAAGCGCTGTTCCTCGTCGACCACGACCAGGCCGAGGTCCTTCCACTGCACGGACTTGCTCAGCAGCGCGTGGGTGCCGACGACGACGTCGACCGTCCCGGCGGCCAGGCCGTCGAGGATGCGCTTACGGTCCTTGGTGGTCGTGAACCGGCTGAACGCCTCGACTTCGACCGGGAAACCCGAGAAGCGTTCCTTGAAGGTCTCGAAGTGCTGCTGGGCGAGGATCGTCGTGGGGACCAGCACGGCCACCTGCTTGCCGTCGAACACCGCCTTGCCCGCGGCACGCACGGCGACCTCGGTCTTGCCGAACCCGACGTCGCCGGCCAGTAGCCGGTCCATCGGGACCGGCGTCTCCATGTCGCGCTTGATCTCGTCGATGGTGGTGAGCTGGTCGACGGTCTCGACGTGGGCGAAGGCGTCCTCGAGCTCGGCCTGCATCGCGCCGTCCGGTGTGAACGCGTGCCCCGGCGAGTGCATCCGCGCGGCGTAGAGGCGGATCAGGTCGGCGGCGATGTCGCGGACGGCCTTGCGGACCCGGTTCTTGGCCCGCTCCCACTGCGCGCCGCCCAGCGACATCACCGACGGGGTCTCGCCGCCCTGGTAGCGGGTGACCGCGTCGACCTGGTCGGAGGGCACGTAGAGCGTGTCGCCGTCGGCATACTCGAGCAGGACGTAGTCGCGCTTGGCGACCTTGCCTCCCGAGCCGGGGAACTCCCGCGTGACCATGCCCCGGTACCGACCGACGCCGTGGGTGCGGTGGACGACAGGGTCGCCCTCGCGCAACTGCAGCACGGCGTCGGCGGCACTGGTCCGGGTGCCGAGGCGTCGGCTGGCGCGCTTGCGGCGGGGTCCGAACACGTCCCACGTGCCGAGGATCGCGACGCCCAGTTCGTCGGCGTGGAAACCGGCACGCAGCCGGCTGACGGTCACCTCGACGCGGCGGCCCTCGGCGGTCGCCGGCAGGGTCTTCACGATCGCGGCCGGCACGCCCTGCTCACCGAGGACGTCACCGATGCGGCGGGCCGGGCCGTCGGCGTCGACGGCGATCACGACGCGTGTGCCCTCGTTGAGCAGCTTCTTGGCGCGTTCGGCCAGCGCGACGACGTCGCCTCGGAACGAGTCCCAGCCCACCCCGGGCAGCCGGGTACCGCCCGCTTTCGCGAACGGCGTGAGCCGCCACACCCGTGCAGGGCTGCGTTCGAGCAGTTGCTCCGGGGTGGCGAAGTTGGTGCCCTGCAGCGGTGCGCCCTCGGTGTGCGCGGCCGCGTCGCCACCAGCCGCGGTGAACGCGGCCGTTCGCCACGCGGTCTCGGCCAGGACCTCGGCTTCTTCGCGCAACTTGTTGGCCCGGTCCTGCAGCAGCAGCGGGTCGACCAGCACCATGCCGGCGTCGTCTGGCAGGAAGTCGCTGAGCAGGGCGGGACGGTCGCGCAGCAGCAGCACCAGCGACTCGGCACCTTCGAAGGTCTGGCCCTCGGCGAGCCGATCGAGCGACTCGGTCAGCTCGGGCCAGTCGCGGATGCGGGCGCGTGCGGCCTCGCGCAGTTGCTCGTCGAGGACCAGTTCGCGGGCGGGGTCGATCACCACGCGCTCGACCGGGTCGGTCGAACGCTGGTCGCCGACCGAGAACTCGCGCATCGACTCGATGTCGTCGCCCCAGAACTCGAGGCGCACCGCGTGGTCGCCGCCGGTCGGGAACACGTCGACGATGCCGCCGCGCACCGCGAACTCGCCACGCGCCTCCACCTGGGTCGTGCGGCTGTAGCCGAGCCCGGCCAGCCCCTCGACCAACCGGTCGAAGCCGTCCCAACGCGTGGTCAACTCGAGGGGACGCTGGTCGGTCAGCGCCGGGTCCATCGGCTGCACGGCGGCGCGGACGGGCGCGACGATCACCTGCAGCGCCTGGGCGTGGGTCTCGGGGTGGCACAGGCGGTCGAGCACGGCGAGGCGGCGACCGACGGTGCGGGGCTGGGGAGACAACCGCTCGTGCGGCAGGGTCTCCCAGGCCGGGAACACCGCGACGCGGTCCTCGCCGAGAAACGCCGAGATGCCGTCGGCGATCGCCTCGGCGTCGGAGGTCCGCGGGACGAGCACCAGCAGCGGTGCGGCACGCTCGGCGAGCAGGCTCAGCACGTAGGGCCGGACCGGCGGCGCACACACCAACTCGTCGGGGACCTCGAGTTCCTCGGGCCACTCGGCACGTCCGGGCCGCAACGCCGCCGCGAGCGCGCCCGCCGCGATGCCGGGATCGAGGACGTCGTCGATACTGGATGGGGCGCTCACGAGGGACCTCGGCGGGACGGCGAAAGGCCGACCCGGGACCTGACGGGGCGCCCGGCCGACTTGCGGCGGGGCGGTTCGTCGGCCGGCTCGGCAACGCGGACGTGTCTGTCGATCGACCCGACAGTGTGCCCGCCCGATCCGGGGCGCGCGAACCCGGCCTGGCTTCAGATCACTGGTGCTGTGCCATCCCGTGGGCCATTGCCTGCAACTGCACCGCCGTGGTCAGGTCGATGGTGCCGGTCTCGTCCAGGCCGAAACGCCGCTGGAACCACCGCACGGCCTTCTCGGTGTCCTCACCGAAGTCGCCGTCGACTTTCAGCGGCGGCGTGTAGCCGGTCTGGTTGAGCCTGTGCTGCCACTTGCCGACGTTCGCGCCGGCATCCTTGCGCTTGAGCATGTCGACCTCACTGTGCGACCCGTTGTGCAACTCGCTGTTGGGATGACCGAGCACGTCCCCGACGACATCGACCAGCGAGCGAGCGGCGGCTGTTTCGCCGGCCTCGCTCCGCAGCCAGGCGCTTTCCTTCGCATTGGTCAGGAAGCCGAACTCCACGATGAACGCCAGCGGGATGCCCTTCTTCGCTGCCCATCCGGTGCCGTAGTACTGGCTGAGGGCCTTGGTGTAGTTGTCGGCGCGGAAGCCGAACGGCCAGCCGCGCCGCTGGTATGCCGCCTTCCATGCCTGTGCGGCCCTCTTCGACTTCTCGTCGTTGCGGTAGCCGACGGACGCGCCGCCGGCCTTGGCGTTGACCGACCCGTCGCAGTGCAGGGCGATGAACATGTCGCCACTGGGAAGCGGTTCGTCGGCGCCGAGCACGATGGGCGTATGGCCGTGCTGTTCGAGCCAGGGCGCCGCGAGTTCGGCGATCCGTGTGACCTGTTTCTGCTCGCCCGACGTGCCGGTCGCCCCGCTGCGCCGGGAACAGTGGCCACGCTGGATCAGTACGCGCGCCATGGCATCAATCCACCTGTTCGGGAACCGGGCTGCCCTCGGCGACCGGATCGATCTCGCCCGGCCCCAGATCACCGACGGGCACGTCGAGCAACACGGGCTCGAACGCCGCAGCGTCGCCGAGGTGCTCCCACTCGTCCTGATTGGGTTCGATCTCGTGGGTCATGTCCCACCCCACTTCGCCGCCCATGCACGCAGCGGCGGGTCCCACCCTCCTGGGCCACGTCGCCCCCCTCCACGTGGTCGATCAGGCCCAGAGCCACCGATCATCCATACCACCGACCGACTAGTCAAGAGCGTGCCGGCGGCCTCATGCTTGCCCCCGGTGGCGTCCGCGTTATCGTTGGCGCATGGCCGAACGACTCGCGCAGCGCTTTTCGTGCCCCCCGGACGTCCGGGGGGTCGGGCGCCGCTGACGGCACCACCTCGCTCCCCCGATCGACCGGGGGGCGTCGCGACACCACCCGCGCCCGACCGTGGCGCACCGCGACGAAGCGAGGAGCACGACCATGACCGCGTCCAGCACGACGTTGCCGGCGGACACCGTCCGCCGCCTGCTGTCCCTGCGCGACCTGACCGACCCGTCCACCGGCCCACACGCCGTGCAGGTCGCCGTCGACCGCATCGAGGCGGCGCTGGCCGCCGCCACCGGCGTCGCCGTCCACCGCCATCGCCCGAACGCCGTGGTCGCGGTGGCCGACAACTACGACCGCCTCGGCTACCCGCCCGACGCCGCTGCCCGCGACGCCCGCTACAGCCGCTACCTGACCGCCGACCTGATGTTGCGCGCACACACCTCGGCGGCGATGCCGCTGCTGCACGAGCGCATCGCCGGCGGCGACCTGCATGTCGGCGAACCCGACCTGGTCCTCAGCGTCGCGGGCCTGACCTACCGACGTGACGTCGTCGACCGCCAGCACGTCGGCGAACCCCACCAGCTCGACCTGTGGCGCCTGCGCCGCGGCGGCAGCCAACTGACCGCCGAGGACCTCGAGGAACAGGTCGCCACGGTCGTCACCTCGATCCTGCCCGACGCGAGGTGGCGCACCGAGGCGCGGGAGCACCCCTACACCCTCGACGGTCGCCAGGTCGACGTGGCCGCTACCGACGGTGAATGGGTCGAGGTCGGCGAGTGCGGCCGGACCCATCCGGACGTGCTGCGACGTGCCGGTCTCGACCCGGCCTCGGCGTCGGGGCTGGCGATGGGGCTCGGCCTCGATCGTCTCGTCATGCTGGCGAAGGGACTCGACGACATCCGCCTGCTGCGTGCGACCGACCCGCGCATCACGTCGCAGATGCTCGACCTCGCGCCCTACACGCCGGTGTCGTCGATGCCGCCGGTACGCCGCGACCTGTCGTTGGCGATGGACGCCGTCCCGGACCCGGAACTGCTCGGTGACCGGATCCGCGACCTTCTCGGGGCGGACGCGACCTCCGTCGAGTCCGTCGAGGTGGTGTCGTGCACGCCGGTCGCCGACCTGCCGTCGGTCGCGCGGGATCGTCTCGGCGCCGCCGACGACCAGGTCAACGTGCTGGTCCGCGTCGTCCTACGCGACCTCGACCGCACCCTGACCGCCGAGGCGGCCAACTCGCTGCGCGACCGGATCTACGCCGATCTCCACCGGGGCACGGCGTGGCACTGGGCCGCAGGCGGTCCCCCGAGCGCGGAGCCGGCCTAACGCGGCTTCGGGCGGGGTCGGCGCGCCATGTTGGGGTCGATCCCGCCTGGGATGGCCGGCCCACGGTCGAGCGGCTTGAGACGCCTCTCGAGCTTGGGCACCTCGGTCTTGGACAGCTCACGGTTGAACTTGTTCATGGTGAACTGCAACTTGTTCAAGCCGACCGTGCCGCCCTGGCCGTCGCCGACGACAACGGTGTGCACCGGCACGTCGCCGGCGACGCGGCCGATGCGCTTCTTCTCCTTGGCGAGAAGCCCCTTGACCCGCTGCGGCGAGGTGCCCTCGGCCACCAGGACGATGCCACACCGGCCGACGACGCGGTGGACGAGGTCCTGCTTGGCGTTCACCGCGACGGCCGGCGTGACGAACCACTGGCCCCGCATCTGCTGCAGCACGGCGGCGGCAGCGCCCGGATGCCCCTCGATGGCCGAGAACTGCGCCTTCTGCAGGCGCCGGTTGAACATCGCCATTGCACCCATGAAGGAGAACAGCAGGGCCATGGGGATGGCCACCCACAGGCTGATGACGAGACCGAGGCCCGCGCCCACCAGCAGACCGACCAGCCCGCCGAGCACGATCAGGCCCGGCGCCTTGGGGTCGACCTCCCTGAGCTGGCCCCACGCCATGCGGATCTGCTGCAGCCTCTCCTTCACGACGTCTCCTCGCGACGGGTCAACGCGGCCCGTCACCCCGTGCTCGGGGTGCAGGTCCGTTGTAGCGGTTCTGGGTCGGTTCCAACCCCTGGGTGGCCAGCATCACGACGGCGTCGCATGCCTCTTCGAGCGTCACGTCGATCGTCTCGCGCTCTGCCGGAGCGAACCGGCGGAGCACGTAATCCTTGCCTGGCATCCTGCCAGGCGGCCGACCGACCCCGATGCGTACCCGAAGATACTCGCGGCTGCCGAGGGCACGGTCGAGGTCCTTGAGACCGTTGTGGCCCGCCGGACTGCCTCCACGCTTGACCTTGAGCGCACCGGGCTCCACGTCGAGATCGTCGTGCAGCACGATGATGCGCTCGACCGGGACCTTGAACCAGGCGGCGGCCTGCTGGACAGGCCCACCCGAGGTGTTCATGTAGCTCTGCGGGATGGCCAGCGAGAACTTCGTGCCGGACACGGTGGTCTCGGCCGTCTCGCACCGGGCACGCTTGTTGCGCGAGAGCGTGGCGTGTTCACGTTCGGCGAACCGCCGCAGCGCGTCCGCACCGACGTTGTGACGAGTCCCGCCGTACTCGGCCTCGGGGTTGCCGAGGCCGACGACGAGCCAGCGGTCGTCGTCGGCCACAGGGTTGCTCCTGAACCAGCGCAGCGTGCCTCAGGCCTCCTCGGCCTCGGAAGACTCGTCGGTGGCTCCGTCGCCCTCGCCCTCGGCCGCCTCGTCGCCTTCGGCGGTCGGCTCGGCACCGGTCGTCTCGTCGCCGGCACCGACGCTCTCCTCGAGGGCTTCGAGCTCGGCCTCGGAGATCGGGGCGTTGATGGTCACGACGGTGCGCTCGAGGTCGATGTCGAACTCGGCACCCTCGGGCAGCTGGTCGGTCAGGTCCTCGACGCGCTTGACGTCGCCGACGTCGAGGCCGGCGAGGGAGATCTCGAACGAGTTCGGCACGTCGAGCGGGCGGACCAGGATCGGGACCGAGTACAGGATCTGGTTGACGACACCGCCGTTGGGCGCCACCTCGTCCTCGTCGACGGTGTGGACCGGGATCTCGACCGAGATCTGCGAGTCGCGGTCGACGGCGAGGAAGTCGAGGTGCATCGTCTCCTGCCGGACCGGGTGGATCTGTAGGTCACGGGCGATCGTGAGGTGGGTCTCGCCCTCGATCTCGAGGCGGATCATGGCGTTGCGACCGGCCTCGGTGTGCAGGGCGTGGTAGAGCTCGAGGGCGTCGACGCTCACCGCCGTAGGCTCGACCTCGTAGCCGTACATGATGGCGGGGACGCGGCCTTCCTTGCGGAGGCGGCCTGCGGCTCCCTTGCCCTGGTGGGTGCGCTTGCTGGCGCTGAGCTTGACCTGCTTCGACACGGTGGTGCTCCTGGAATGGGTTCGTCCCCGGCGTGGGTCGGTCACCGGCTGCCATGGCGCGCGAGGTGCGGCGCGAACAGCGGACCCGAAGGTCCGGCCTCTCGGCGGCGAGATGTCACGTGGGGTTCGCGTGCGGCGGGGGCTTGCCGGTGCCGGACACGCGCTCGGCCCGCGAGAAAGTGGACACGCGGGCCGATACCGGGCAGAGCGTACCTGCCCGATCATGAGAGGGGCAACCGCGCCGGGATGGGGGGCAACGAGCGAGCGACGCGCTGGCGATCACACGCCGGGATGGGGGGGCAACGAGCGAGCGAAGCGAGCGAGAAGGGGGACCCGCCCCAGAACGTCAGACGTTCTCGCCGCGGAAGATCTCGCTGACGGACTGGTCCTCGAAGACGGCGCGCAGGGCCGAGGCCAGGATGGGTGCGATGGAGAGCACCACGAGCTTGTCGATGCGCCGCTCCTCGGGGATCGGGAGCGTGTTGGTGACCACCACGTTCTCGATGACCGAGTTCTTCAGTCGTTCGGCGGCCGGGTCGGAGAAGACCGGGTGCGTGGCGCACGCGATGACCCGGGACGCGCCGCGCTCCATGAGCAGGTCGGCGGCACCGCAGATCGTGCCCGCGGTGTCGATCATGTCGTCGATGAGGATGCAGGTCTTGCCCTCGACGTCACCGATGACGTCGAGCGTCTCGGACACGTTCTGCTGGTCCGGGTCACGTCTCTTGTGCAGGATCGCGATCGGGGCGCCGAGGTGGCCCGCGAACTTCTCGGTCAGGCGCACGCGGCCGGCGTCGGGCGAGACGATCACGCGGTTCTCGGGCTCGGTGTTCTCCTGGATCCACTGGACCAGCAACGGCAGGGCCGTGAGGTGGTCGAACGGGTCGTCGAAGAAGCCCTGGATCTGGCCGGTGTGCAGGTCGACCGACATGATCCGGTCCACGCCGGTGGACTCGTACATGTCGGCGATCATGCGGGCCGCGATGGCCTCGCGGGACCGGGCCTTCTTGTCCGAGCGCGAGTAGCCGTAGTAGGGGATCACGGCGACGGTCCGCTTGGCGGAGGCGCGCTTGAGCGCGTCGAGCATGATCAGTTGCTCGATGACGAAGTCGTTGATGCTCATCCCGCCGGGGATGGACAGGTGCGACTGGATCACGTAGACGTCGCCGCCGCGGACGGACTCTGTGAAGCGGGCGTACAGCTCGCCGTTGGCGAACTGGGCCAACTTCACCTCGCCGACCCGCATGCCGAGGTGGTCGGCCACCTCGCGCGCCAGCTCGGGATACGACGACCCCGCGAAGATGTGCATGCGCTTCTTGTTGACGACTTCCACGGCAACCTCGACGCGCGAATGGGTGACGGCGACCGCGACGGTAGCGGGGCCGCGGGCCGGGCCGCGAGTCGGCGGACGCACCGGCGGCAGGATCGGCGCGTCGGACACGGCGGCCGGTCAGACGGCGAGACCGAGCACCGCCGGAAGCTGCTCCGGCGCATCGACCACGGCAACGGCACCGGCAGTGGTCAGCTCGGTCCGGTCACCACTCCCCCAGGTGACCCCGACGGCCGGGACGCCGCACGCCAGGCCGGCCTCGACGTCGTGGTGGCGGTCGCCGACCATCCAGGCGGCGCCCGGGTCGGCGGCGGCGTCGGCGGTCTCCAGCGCCCGGCGCAGCGACACCGCCTTCGGCTCCTGCAGCGCGTCGAGTGCGGGCGCGAACACCGCCTCCACGTAGCGGTCGAGGCCGACCGCGGCCAGGATCGGGACGGCGAATTCGGCCGGCTTGGCGGTGACGACCAGCACGCGCCGCTGGGTTGCCACCACCGCCAGCACCGGCTCGATACCCGGGATCGGCGTGGTGTGGGTGAGCGATATGCCGGCGTAGTGGTGCCGGTAGGTCGCGACGCAGTCCATGCCGAGCGCGGGGTCATGACCGGCGTCGGCCAGCAGCGACTCGAAGCAGCCGAGGAGTTGGCCACCGATCATCGCGTGCAGGACCGTCGGGTCGGCGACTGGAGCGCCGACCGACTCGAGCCCGAGGTTCATGCAGGTCGCGATCGCCTCGCGCGAGTCGACCAGGCAGCCGTCGAGGTCGAAACAGACCGGTCCGGCGCCGTTTCTCGCGGCCGTCACTGCCCCTGCTGCTTGCGCCGCCGGGCGGCCCAACCGTCCTTGTTGACCTGGCGGGCCCGTCCGATCGCCAGCGCACCGGCCGGGACGTCGTCGGTGATGGTCGAGCCGGCGGCGACGTACGCACCGGTGCCGATGGTGACCGGAGAGACCAGCATCGTGCCGCTGCCCACGAACGCGTCGGCCTCGACCACGGTGTGGTGCTTGTCGGTGCCGTCGTAGTTCACCAGCACGACGCCGCAGCCGACGTTGACGCGTTCGCCGATCGTGGCGTCGCCGACGTAGGCGAGGTGGCCGGCCTTCGCACCGTCACCGAAGGTGGCGTTCTTGGTCTCGACGAACGCGCCGGCCTTCGACCCGACGCCCAGCACGGTGCCGGGCCGCAGGTGCGTGAACGGCCCGACATCGGCGCGCTCGCCGATGCGCGCCTCGGTCGCGCGGGTCGAGTGCACGGTCGCGTCCGCGCCGACCTCGCAGCCGGTGAGGTGGCTGTTGGGGCCGATCACGGCCCGTTCGGCGATGCGGGTGCCGCCGTCGAGCATCGTGCCGGGCAGCAGCACGGCGTCGCGGCCGACGTTGACATCCACGTCGACGTAGGTGGACGCGGGGTCGACCACGGAGACGCCGACCTCGGTCATCAGCCGGTCGAGGTGGCGACGGCGCAGGATCACGGCCGCGTCGGCGAGTTGGCGGCGGTCGTTGACGCCGGCGACCTCGTCCTCGGTGGTGACGACGGCGGCGACCGGCTCACCCTCGCCCGACAGCACCTCGACGACGTCGGTGAGGTAGAGCTCGCCCTGGTCGTTGCCGGTGTCGAGCCGGTCGAGCCCGTGGACGAGGTGTTCGCGGGCGATCACGTACATGCCGGCGTTGAACTCGTCGATCTCACGCTCTTCGGGCGTGGCGTCGCGGTGCTCGACGACCCGCAGGACATTGCCGTCCTCGTCCCGCAGCACCCGGCCGTACCCGCTGGGGTCCGCGGCGTGGGCGGTCAGCATCGCCGCGGCGTTGTCGGTGGCGGCGTGGAGCAGTTCTTCGAGCGTGGACGCGGTCAACATCGGCGTGTCACCGGGCAGCACCATGACCTGTTCGATGTCGTCGGCGAGCGCAGGCATGGCGACCTGCACGGCATGGCCGGTGCCGAGCTGTTCCTCCTGCAGCACCGTGGTCAGGTTGGCGATCCCGCTGGCCTCCACCGCAGCGCGGACGTCGTCGGCCTGGTGGCCGACCACGACGATGACCTGTCCGAGTTCGAGCGGGCGGACCGCCTCGAGGACGTGACCGATCAGGCTGCGACCGGCGGCGCGATGCAGGACCTTGGCCAGTTCGGAGCGGAAACGGGTCCCCTTGCCGGCGGCGAGCACCACGGCAGCGATGCGGGCATTGTCGGACACGGCAGCAGCCTTCGGACGAGGGTGGGTTCGTTGTGCCTCGACCCACGACGGTAGTCGGGGTGGATGGGTCGGCCGCGCGACCCTGCGGCCGTGCCCGGCTACTCCCGCGGGGCCGCTGCCAGGTCGGCGAACATGGCGGTGTTGCACCCGAAGGCGATGCGGGCCTCCTCGACGACCGTCTCCTGCGCCTGGCCGTCCAGTGGAGCGACATCGAGGTGGGCGCGGTAGCGGGCACGGACGGCGGGCGGTGCGCCGACCTCGGCGAAGTCGTAGAAGGCCGTGCCGCCGCTGTCGGGCAACCCGTACGTGCGCCGCAGGCTCGCCGCGACGGCCTGCCCCCCGGCGAGGTCGCCGAGGTAGCGCGTGTAGTGGTGGGCGAGGAACGCCGGCGCGGACGTCGCGGCGACCGTCTGGATCCGCTCGACGTAGCGGCGGGTGGCGGGAAGCGGTGCGATCCGCTCGGACCAGTCGGGGCCGACGAGGTGGACGAGGTCGTCCTGCAGGCGCGGCAGCCGGCGCAGTCCCAGCGCGAGGAACGGTGCGAGCAGGGGGTCCGCGCCGTGCTCGTCGGCGATCCGTTCGAGCGCCTCGTACACGAACCAGTGCTGCGCGGCCAGCAGCGCGTAGGCCGACAGGGGCAGCCGGCCGGCCAGCAGATCCAAGACGAACGGCTCGGACTCGGCCTGCCGGTGGCGCACCGCCGTCTCGGCCCGTAACCGTACGGAGAACGGCTCCCGGACCTCGGCCAGTCGGTGCTCCGGCACGGCGGTGCCCCGGATGACGGCGCCCCGACGGTCAGGGTCGGGGCGCTCTCCTCGGGGCTGAGGCGACGTGGCTATGCGTTGGTTCGCTTGTTCCCGGTGACCGCTCGGTAGATCAGCAACAGGAGGATCGATCCGACGATCGCGGCCAGCCAGGTCGACAGGCTGAAGAACTCGTCGACGGGGTCGACGTCGAAGATCAGCCCGGCCAGGAAGCCGCCGAGGATCGCGCCGACCACACCGATGATCATCGTCACGATGATGCCGCCAGGGTCATCGCCAGGCAGCAGTGCCTTCGCGATGGCGCCAGCAAGAAGTCCGAGGATGAGGAATGCGATGATGCCCATGTGTGCCTCCGTGACTCGTGGCCGCCCGGTACGTCCGAGATCACCCTAGAACGCTTTCGCGAAGACTGGCAGACCCGCCAGTGTTTCGACCCGGTCCACTGGCGCGGGTTCGCCGTCGCCCTGAGGGCGGATCCAACGAATTCATCTCACCGCGCGCCGACCGAGGGATGACGCGGCGCGCCGGCCCGATTCTGCGACCGCATCGGGCCGCATGACGGCATCGCCCAACCTGCCCATACCGAGGCGGTTGCGGGCATGCCGGTCACCGTGTGATGTCAGATCGAGGGCGTGACGCCACATCGAGGTCTATCTCGATCTGAGGTCACACCCGCGGGCTGCCGTCACGTCGCCCCGAGACGACCGTGGCGGAACGCCCGTACGACCTACCCGCCCGCGGCGCCTCCGGCAGGCACGCCCCGTTCGATTCGAAGCCCCGGCGCAGCATGCTCCGCAGACGCCTCATCCAGGAACGGCGCGACGACTCACCGTTGGACGCGGCCGGTCTCGTAGGCCCACATCGCGATCTCGACCCGGTTGCGGGCCCCGAGCTTGCGCATCAGGCTGGCCAGGTGCGTCTTCACGGTGGAGAGGCTGATGTGAAGCTCGTCGGCGACCTCGCCGTTGGTGTGTCCGCGGGCAACCGTGAGCAGGACCTGTTCCTCGCGGTCGGTGAGCGGCTCGATGGGTTGGGCCGGACGGCTGCGCGCCGGCTTGGCGAACGTCTCGAGCAGACGCACGGTCACGTTCGGGGCGATGAGCGCATCGCCGTTCGCGGCGGCGTGGATCGCCTGCAACAGCAGCTCCGGGCCGGCGTCTTTGAGCAGGAACCCGCGGGCGCCGGCCTTCAGTGCCCCGTGGACGTACTCGTCGAGGTCGAACGTGGTGATGACCACGACGGCCATCGGGTCGGCCACGTTCGGGCCGGCCAGCTGGCGGGTCGCTTCGATGCCGTCGATCTCAGGCATGCGGATGTCGAACAGGCAGACGTCGGGCCTGAGGCGTCGTGCCAGGGCTACCGCCTCGCGGCCGTCGGCGGCCTGAGCGATCACCTCGACGTCCGGTTGGGCGTCGAGGATCATCGCGAGGCCGGTGCGTACGAGGTCGTGGTCGTCGGCGACGAGCACCCGGATCGTCACGCGCCCGCCCCCGCCCGCGGCAGTACCGCCTGCACCGACCAGCCGCGCTCCGGACCGGGGCCGGCCGTCAGACTCCCGCCGAGCAGTGTTGCGCGTTCGGTCATCCCCACGATGCCGTACCCCCACGAGATCCGGTCCGACGCGACCGCGTCCCCGTCGTCGACCACGCTCAGGTGCAGCGCCTCGCCGTCGCCGCACACCCGCACATCGATCCTGGTGGCGTTGCGGGCGTGGCGCATCGCGTTCGTGACCGACTCCTGCGCCAGGCGGAAGGTCGCCGCCGCGACCGTTGGGCTCACCTCGTCGAGGTCGCCGGTGAGGTGCACGTCCACTCGCGGCCATTCGCCGGTGTCGCTGGCCAGGCGGGCGATGTCGGCCACACCCGGCTGGGGAGCCAGGTCGGCATCCTTGCCGTCGCGCAGCATGCCCACCATCGCCCGCATCTCCCGCAGCGTGCGTGACGCCGCCGTCTCGATCACCGCCAGCGCGTCCACCGCCAGTTCGGGGGAGGTCGCGGCGACCGCCTGGCCGGCCTGGGCCTGGACCGCGATCGCCGACACGTGGTGGGCGACCGTGTCGTGCAGTTCGCGGGCCAACTGTTCCCGTTCCCGCAGCCGCACCTGGTCCAGTTCGCGGACCCGGGAGGCCGCCCGGTAGCGGGCCGTCGTCCCCAGTGTCGCCGAGAACCCGAAGAACAGCAGCCCGAGCAACAGATCGCCCCACCCGGTCCGGCCGGCAACGATCGCCAGGAAGATCAGCAGGAACGCTATGCCGTTGACGATTTGTCGCCCCGATCCCCACCGCGTCAGCGCGTAGGGGAGCAGCAGTACCCAAACCTGGATCCACAGGGTCGCGAGCTCTGGGTCCACGCCCGCGAGGACCGCGACCCTGTCGTAGGTGCCGATCAGTCCGAAGACGACCGCCACCACCAGCAGAGGCCTGGTGCGCCGCCACGGCGCCATCATGAGCAGCCCCACACCGATCACCACGGCGCTGGTGCGCCACACCAGGTCGTCGCGGAGCAACGCCTCGAGAAGCGCGCCGGTCGCCAGGGCGAGCACGAGCATCCGGTCCCGCGACGTCCACGGAGGTGGTGCGGGCACACGGGGTTCGGCCCACAGCGAGCGGACGGCATCGATCAGCATCTGCCAAGCCTACGGACGCCGAGATGCCGGCGGCTCAGCCGAAAGGATGAACCCGCGCTCATCCGACCGGCCAGGACGATCCGAGCCGAAACACCGATGTAGGTCGTCTCGGTACGCGACAGGGTGTGGTCACGGTCGGTCCGAGCACCGACGTCCCGCAAACCCCCTCCCGAGGAGTGCCACATGAACGTCGGTCCGCAACGGACACACACCGATACCCCCGCTCCACCGCCGCAGATTCTGAGCGCCCGAGGTGTCGTCAAGACCTACCGCAGCGGAGCCCATGAGGTGTCTGCCCTACGCGGCATCGACCTCGACGTCCAGGTTGGTGAGTTGGTCACCGTGATGGGGCCGTCCGGCAACGGCAAGACCACGCTGCTGAACTGCCTGTCCGGCCTCGACGACATCGACGCCGGCACCGTCACCGTCGACGGCGCCGACCTGTTCGCCATGTCCGACGCGAAGCGCACCCGCCACCGCGCCACCCGCATGGGGTTCGTCTTCCAGGCGTTCAACCTGATCCCGGTCCTCTCGGCCGCCGAGAACGTGGAGCTCCCGCTGCTCGTCACCGGCGTCGCCCCCAAGGCCGCCCGCAAGCGTGCCCACGACGTGCTCGGCCGCGTCGGGCTCGGCGACCGTGCCGACCACCGGCCCGGCGAGCTGTCCGGCGGCGAACGGCAGCGCGTCACCGTCGCCCGGGCACTCGTCGGCGAACCGGCGCTGATCTGGGCCGACGAACCGACCGGCGCGCTGGACAGCCGCACCGCCGGCGACATCATCGAACTGCTGCTCGAGGTCCACGCCGCCGGACAGACGCTGGTGATCGTCACCCACGACGAGGGGCTCGGCCGCAGCGGCCAGCGCCTCGTGCAGGTGCGTGACGGCCGGATCGTCCACGACGGCGACCCGCGCACCGCCCCTGCCGCCTCCGAGCTGGCCCCCGCCGCCGCCGCGAGCGTCGAGGTGGCGTCGTGACCGCCGTCGCCGTCCTGACCGGACTCTGCCTGCTGCTCGCTCTGCCCCTGGCCGTCACGGCGGTCCGCCAGCGTGCCCTGGCCGCCATGGCGCTGCGCAACATCGGCCGCCGCCGCACCGAGGCCGCCCTGGTCATCGGTGGCGCGCTGCTCGGCACCGCCATCATCACCTCCGCGTTCGTCGTCGGTGACGTGATCGACGGCGCCGTCGCCGACGAGGCCCGCACCCGCTACGGCCCGATCGACCTCACCGTCACCACACCGGACCGCGACACGTTCGACCTGGCCACCGCCACCGTCCGCGACGCCGCCCGTGACGGCGCCCTGGGCACCGCCGACCGAGGCGGCGTCGACGGGCTGCTGGACGTCACCGTCACCACCGCCACGATCGAGGCACCCGCCCGCGACACCGCCCTCCCACGCGTCGAGGTGGTGACGCTCGACCTCGCCGAGGCCCGGACGTTCGGTGGCGAGGCGACCGACACCGGGTTGGCGGATGCCGGCGACCTCGCACCGGGAGAGGCGCTCGTGTCCGCGACGACGGCCGAGCGGCTCCACATCGACATCGGCGACCGGCTGCTCGTGCACGTCGCCGGCGCCACCACCGAGCTCACCGTCGCCGAGGTGGTCGCCCAGGTCGGCCTCGCCGGCTACGGCGGCGTGATCGTCGCGCCCGGGACGCTGCCCGACGCGGCTGCTGCCGCCGGGGGAGCGGCGCCGGTCCGCCACCAACTGCTCGTGTCGCTGGCCGGTGGTGTGTTCGACACCGGCGAGGCGGCCGGCGACGCCACCGACACCCTGCGGACTGTGCTCGCCGGGCTCCCCGACGTTCGCGTCGAGGCGCCCAAGGCCGCCGTGCTCGACGTCGCCGAACAGGAAGGCGCCGGATTCACCGAACTGTTCGGCACCATCGGCGCGTTCAGCGTCCTGGCCGGCATCCTGCTGCTGGTCAACCTGTTCACCATGCTGGCCGAGGAGCGCCGCACCGAACTCGGGATGCTCCGCGCGCTCGGGTTCACCCGTCGCCGGCTCACCCGCACCTTCGCGCTCGAAGGGGTGCTGTACGCGCTGCCGGCGGCCGTGCTCGGCGCAGGGCTCGGGCTCGGCATCGGATGGCTCGTCGCCGCCGTGGCAGGGCCGCTGCTCGGTGTCGCCGCCGACGGTGCCCGCTACCCGCTGGTCATCGAGCCGGCCAGCCTCGCCGCCGGTGCCGCGCTCGGGCTGCTCGTCTCGCTCGTGACCATCTGGCTCGCCAGCATCCGTATCGCCCGGCTGAACATCGTCCGCGCGATCCGCGACCTGCCCGAACCGTCCAGGCGCCGTGCGGGCCGCCGCACGCTGGCGCTGTCCGGGCTAGCGGTCGGGACCGGCGTGGCGCTCACCGTCGCCGGTGCGGTTGGGGACGCGGGTCCCGCCCTGCTGCTCGGCGTTCCGATCGCCGCCTACGCCGCCATGCCGTGGCTGCGCCGGCTGGTCGGCGAGCGTCGGGCACGGCTGGCCGTCGGCGTCATCGTGCTCGGGTGGGCACTCGGGGTCGTGCCACTGTTCCCGGAGGTGATGACGTTCGACGACCCGGTCGTGTTCGTCCTCCAGGGTGTGGTCTCGACCGCCGGGGCCGTCTCGCTGGTCGGCGGGCTCGACCGCGTGTGGGCCGGCCTGATCGCCCGGTTCGGTCGGGGCAACGGCCTGGCGGCGCGGCTCGGCGTCGCCTATCCGCTGGCCCGCCCGACCCGCACGTCGCTGCTGGTCGGCATGTTCGCCATGGTCGTGTTCACCATCACGATCCTGTCGACCTACTCGGTCACCTACGACCGCAACAGCGACACGAGGGCCGCCGACGTCGCCATCGGCGCCGACGTTCTGCTCGACACCGCGCCGGGCAGCGGTGTGGACGCCGCCGCGCTCGCGACCCGCGACGACATCGCCGGGGTCGCCGAGATGACCCGCGGTGTCGCCACCTTCACCGCCGACCACCTCGACACGGCCCGTGCCTGGACGCTCACCGGGTACGACGCCGCACTGCTCGACCGTGGCATGCCCGCCGCCCTGGCGTCCCGTGATCCGGCCTACACCTCTGATGCGGCCGCCTACCAGGCGATGCTCGACGACCCGACGCTCGCGGTGGTCCCCGACGGCTTCCTCGCCGGCGCGGGCGCCACCTCCGTGATGGTTGTCGGCAGCACCTTCACCGCGCTCGACCCCGCCACCGGCGCACCCCACGAACTCACCGTCGTCGGCGTCGGCACCATCGGCGACTGGCTCGGCACCGGCGTGCTGGTCGGCCAGCCGCTCGCCGCGGACCTGACCGCCGGCGCCGAGACCGGCATGCGCAGCTATGTCGAGGTGGCCGATGGCGCCGATCCCGCCACCGTCGCCGCATCGCTCAACCGGACGTATCTGGCAGCCGGCGCGGACGCGAACCCGATCACGACGCTGGTCGATGAGGCGATGGGACAGCTGCGTGGGCTGTTCACCATGCTGCGGGGCTACCTCGGCCTGGGCCTGTTGATCGGCACCGCCGGGTTGGGGGTCGTGATGGTTCGGGCCGTGCGGGAGCGGCGGCAGGGCATCGCGATGCTGCGGGCCATGGGGGCCAGCAGCAGGCTGGTGCGCACCGCCATGCTCGTCGAGGCCGGGCTGATCGTCGTGCAGGGCACCGTGATCGGAGTGCTGCTCGGGCTCGCGACCACCCAGCAACTGCTGGGTGTCCTCGACCCGGACCTGACGTTGAGCGTGCCCTGGGTCGGCCTCGCCGTCATCGTGGCGGTGCCGCTCGCCTCATCGTTGGCCGCGACCGCCTGGCCGGCCGCAAGGGCTGCGGCGATCCGTCCGGCCGTGGCCCTACGCACCGTCGAGTAGCCACCTCGACGACGCAAGCCGGTCGTAGGTCAGCAACAGTGCCTACGTACCCCCGACGGAACCGTCTACACCGTTCGGCGAAGGGAAGTCTGGAGGTCGCCCTACCGCGGATCTTCGTGGCTGGGAGGCAGGGGATCGAACCCTGAATACCGACTCCAAAGGACGGCGTGTTGCCAGTTACACCACCTCCCAGGGTGGTTCCGGCCGCACGTGGCGGCCGGGCACCGGGGCGGTGAGGGTAGTGCGCCGATCCGGAGCGCTCGTTTCGCCCCTACTGGGACTCGATGTCGGGTCCACCGGCGGGCGACATGGCGACCTCGATACGGTCGAAGACGCCGTCCATGCGGCGCGCGAGTTCGGTGGCGTGCTGCGCGGACTCGGCCAGGGCGACGACCGTCGGCCCGGACCCGCTTACCAGTGAACCGAGCGCCCCGTTGTCCAGGAACATGTCCCTGGCGTCGCGCAGTTCGGGACGCAGCGAGAACGCCGCCACCTCGAGGTCGTTGTGCAACGCGGCGCCGAGCGCCTCCGCATCGCCGGTCCGCAGCGCCTGCAGGACGGCGTCGGGTTCGCGCTCGGACGGTTCACCGACCTCGTCGTAGGCGCGGTAGACGGCCGGCGTCGACAGCGGCTCGTCGCTGATGCCCACGACCCAGTAGTAGGTCCCCCGACACAGGACCTGCGCCGTCGCGGTCCCCGTGCCGGTGGCCAGCGCGGTGCCGCCGGTGACGCAGAACGGGACGTCGGCTCCGAGTTCGGCGGCGATCTCGCGCAGTTCGTCCCGGTCGAGCCCGGTCCCCCACAGCCTGTTGAGCGCGATCAGGGCCGCAGCGGCGTCCGCCGAACCGCCGGCCATGCCGGCCGCGACCGGGATGTTCTTGGTCAGGTGCAGGCGCGTGACCGGGACCTGTGCCTCGCCGTCGCGCTGGGACGTGCCGACGCCGACCAGTCCCATGAGGTGGCGGGCGGCCCGGACGGCGAGGTTGTCCCCGCCGGGCGGCACGCCGGGACCGGCCTC
>JAGXST010000254.1 GCA_018335555.1 Actinomycetota bacterium
CTCGACGTAGCCGGACTCCACGAGCCGCTTCACGTGCCGGCTCGCCGTCGAGACGTCGATCCCGAGCGCGGACGCGAGGTCGGACAGGCGGGCGCCGTCGAGCGCGGCGATGTTGACCAGCGTGACGTACGCGGCGCGTTCGAGGTGCACACCCGCAGCCCGTCGGGTCGCCTCGCCCACGGTCGGCAGGAATGCCCGCCGGATCAGCCGCGTCAGGGCGCGCTCGAGCTCGGTGAAGGGGGCGGGGTCGTCAGGCATGGCACGAACGTACAAGATTGCTTGGTGACTGCAACCATTGTGCGCGCCGGTGTCGGATCCCGCGCCCCGGCGCGGCCCCGATCCGGCGCTCGGTGCGCTGGCACGCGAGCCCGCCAAGTCCGTACCAAGCCGTAATTGCGTCACGTTACGGCCTGTAAAGCACCGCGGAACGTGTTGACACAGTGGGTCTGTTGCCGTCCCTCCTACCTCCATAGTCTCCGAGTCCGGACAGCGTCCGTAAGGACGCCTGACTCCCGGCAGGAGCTTGGCTGATGTCGATGCGGACAGCGCGGGATCTGAACACGGACGGCTCGGGCCGCCCGTATGCGGACGTCAGCTACTGGCTCGAGGACATGTCGCCACTGGCGCCGCGCTCAGAGCTCGTCGGGGAGGTCGATGCGGACGTCGCCATTCTCGGAGCCGGCTACACCGGGCTCTGGACCGCCTACTACCTGCTGCAGCGTGAGCCATCGCTCCGGGTCGTCGTCCTCGAGGCGGAGGTGGCCGGCTACGGAGCGTCGGGTCGCAACGGCGGCTGGTGCAATTCGTCGATGATGGGCGTCTCCGTTGGCGAGATGCGGTCCCGCTTCGGGCCACAGCGGACACTGGAGATGTTCCGTGAACTGCGTCACACGGTGGAGGAGGTCGGGCGCGTCTGCGAGACCGAGGGCATCGACGTCGCCTGGCGCAAGGCCGGGGTGCTGCGCGTAGCCGTCGGGGCCCACGAGGTCCCGACACTCGAGTCCCGCTGGGCGACGTTGCAGGAGCTGGGACTGGACGAGGGCTGCGAGCGCCTCGACACCGCGCAACTGCGTGACCGGGTGCGGTTGGCGGGTGGCCAGGGAGCCGTGTTCGACCCCCACGTCGCGTTCCACCACCCCGCCAGGCTCGTCCGCGGGCTGGCCGAGCGGGTGGAGTCGGCCGGCGGGACCATCTTCGAGCACAGCCCGGTGACGAAGTACACGCTCGGTGCATCGCCGACGTTCACGACGGAACGTGGGACCGTCCGGGCAACCACGCTGGTGTTCGCGGGCGAGGCGTTCATGACCAGCCTTCCGCGGTTTCGGCGGTCCATGATCCCGGTGTACTCCCTGATCGCGCTGACCGAGCCGCTGAGCGAGGCCCAATGGGACGAGATCGGCTGGGCACAGGGGGAATGCCTCTCCTCGCACTCGCTGACCGTCGACTACGTCTCGAGAACGCACGACGGCCGGGTCCTGTTCGGTGGTCGCGGCGCGCCCTATCACTTCGGGTCGAGCGTCGCGGCGGACTACGACCGGGATGCCGACACGCACGCAGCGTTGCGTCGCCGACTTCGACAGTGGTTCCCGGTCCTGCGTGACACCAAGATCACGCATGAGTGGGGCGGCCCCCTCGGTGTCACCCGCGACTGGATGCCCACGCTGGTGCACGATCCGAAGCAAGGCTTCGCGACCTGCCACGGGTACGCGGGCCAAGGCGTCGCGCCGAGCAACCTGGCCGGCCGCACGCTCGCTGACCTGATCACCGAGCGGACCGACTCGCCGCTCCTCCAACTTCCCCATGCGCAGCGACGTGCCCGCAAGTGGGAACCCGAGCCGCTGCGGTGGCTCGGCATCCGGACGGTGCAGCGCGGCCTTGCGCGCATCGACAAGAAGTCGGAGGCGACGGGAGTGCCTCCGAGCGGCAAGAGCCTCAGCGAGCGTCTGTCGCGGCACTGACCGCGAGCAGACGACGTCCGGCCTTGACGAAGGAGACAGGGAGCGCAACAGCTTGGCGGTCCGACCAGGAGCACGTTCACCGGGAGCACGAAGGAGGCCATTCAATGGCGAGCACGACGAAGAGGTGGGGGCGAGCAGGTACGCCGCGGCGGGGTGCGGTCACGGCAACCGTGATCGCATTCGCACTGGCGCTGGCCGCATGCGGCGGCGGCGGGGACGAACCGGAGGCAGATCCGGCGGCAGGTGACCAACCCGCCGGCGAGGAGCCCGAAGACGAGGGAGCCGACGAGGGATCTGGCGAACCCGTCATCATCACCATCGCACAGGGCGTCGACACGGAATCGGGCGACGCAGCCAACCTGAACGCGACGCCGTCGATCAACATCGGCTACGCGATCTACGACCGGCTGCTGTCACGGGACGCGGACGGGGTCTTGGGCCCGGCGTTGGCGACCGAGTGGTCGCAGGTGGACGATTCGACCTGGGAGTTCAAGCTCCGCGACGACGTGCTCTTCCACGACGGCACCCCGCTCACGGCGGATGATGTCGTCTTCACGTTCGAGCGTCTCCTCAACGGCGAGTACGGCGCGACCAACAACATCACGCCCATCAACGCTGCCGAGAAGGTCGACGACTACACGGTCCGCCTGACCACCGACGGTCCGTACGCACCGACCCCGGCGCGAACCATGTTCGCCAGCATCGTGCCCAAGCACTATGTCGAGGAGGTCGGTGACGAGGAGTTCAACCTCAACCCGATGGGAAGCGGACCCTTCAAGTTCGTCGAGTGGGAACGCGACTCACGGTTCGTGGTCGAGCGCTTCGACGACTACTGGGGTGGCCCGGCGGCGGCCGATCAGATCGTCTACCGCCCGATCTCGGAGACGTCGTCGCGCATCGCGGCGCTGCGTACCGGCGAGGTCGACATCATCGTCAACGTCCCGCCGGACCTCGTGCAGTCGATCGACGACGATCCGTGCTGCGTCATGAAGCCGGTGCCGAGCATCCGGACCATGTTCGTCGGTATGAACACCAACGTGCCCCCGTTGGACAACGTGCTCGTCCGCCAGGCCCTCAACTACGCCATCGACAAGGACCTGCTCATCGAGACGGTCATGGGTGGACTCGCCTACAAGCATGACGGTCAGAGCCTGCTGTTCGGTCCCCAGGTGTACGGTTTCGGCGCGGGTGAACCGATCGAGGACTACCCGTACGACCCGGACCGGGCACGGGAATTGCTCGCCGAGGCGGGGTACCCGGACGGGCTGAGCGTCGAGTTCGAGGCTCCGCGCGGCCGCTACCTCAACGACGCGGAACTCTCGGAAGCCATCGCCGGCATGCTCAGCGAGGTCGGGGTCCAGACGAACCTGACCATCTCCGAGTGGGGGACGTTCTGGCCGAAGACGGTCGAGGGCAACCAGCAGGGCCTGTGGTTCCTGGGTCTGGGCAACACGCTCAACGACGCTGAGTACTACTACACCCTGTACCTGTCGTCCGACGGCCGCGGCTACTACGCGACCGATCACATGGACGAACGGATCCGCCAGCAGTACGCCATCCTCGATGAGGCCGAGCGTGAAGCCACCCTCCACGACATCCACAAGACCTTCGTCGAGGAGGAGGTGCCCTGGATCTTCCTGTGGGACCAGGCGGACCTCTACGCGACCGGAGCGAACATCACCGGCTGGGAACCCCGCGCCGACGAGCGCATCGACATCATGACGGTGACCCGCAGCGACGGCTGAGGCCAGCTCTCGCCGGCAGGGGCCGACAGGCCCCTGCCGGCGAAACAGGTCACGATTCGGCGTCAGGCTTCGCAGAGCCGACCAAAGGGAGCAAGATGGAAACCGAGATCTCGGACACGGCGGCAAGACTCCACGAGGAGTCGATCGTCATCGACGGCCTGGTCGGCTCGATGATGAACCTCGACCCGGTCATGGACGGTGGGCTGACCGCCGGCAACATCACCCTCGCGAGCTCGTCGACGCAGGACTTCCTTCCCGTACTGCGCTCGGCCATGGAGTACCACGACCTGGCGCGGGTCGACGACCGTGCCGTCATGGTCCATGTCGCCGAGGACATCGTGCGGGCCAAGGAGGCGGGCAAAGCCGGCTTCATTCTCGGCGTGCAGGGGTGCGACTTCCTGGGCCGCGATCTCGACAACATCTGGATCGCCCAGCGTTGCGGCCTGCGCATCATGCAGCCCACCTACAACGAGGAAAACCTGCTCGGGTACGGCTGCCTGGAGAAGACCGATCACGGGCTGAAGGCGTATGGGCGCATCGTGATCCGCGAGTTCAACCGTCTCAACATGCTGGTCGACGTGGCACACGTCGGGCAGCAGACGGCGCTCGACTGCACCGAGGCCAGTGCGACCCCGACGATCCTGTCCCACTGCAACACGCGGGCGCTCAACGACAACCCGAGGTGTGTCTCCGACGAGTTGATCAAGGAAGTCGGCGCAGCGGGCGGCGTCGTTGGCATCTCCACCTACTCCAGTTTCGCCGAGACCACCTACGACCAGCGACCGACCGTCGAGGACGTCCTTCGGCACATCTCGCATGCCATCGACCTCGTCGGCGTCGACCACGTGGGTATCGGCACGGACTGCTTCGAGGCGCGGTCACCGGTCAGCTTCGAACGCGCCATGGTCCGCAAGTACCCGGAGGTGTTGCGCACCTACATGACCGCCGAGAGCCGTCACGCCATCGGCATGGGCTCCAGCCGCAGCCTCCCGAAGCTGACCCAGGGGATGCTCGATCTCGGGATGCCCGAGGACGACATCCGAAAGGTGCTCGGGCTGAACTTCCTGCGCGTCTTCACCGAGGTCTTCGGTGAGGCCCGTACATGAGTGACGTGACGGCCAAGCGGCCCTGGACCCTCGCCAGGGTCACGGCCTCACCCGGGCTGCGGTTCGCCATCCAGCGGGTCGGTTACGGGGTCCTGGTGATGCTGGCCGTCTCGGTGGTCGTCTTCCTGCTCACGTTCCTCACCGGGGACCCGGCCGCCCTGATCCTGCCGCCTGAGGCCACGCCGGCACAGGTCGAGGCCTTCCGCGTCCAGCGAGGGTTCGATCGTCCCATTCTGGTCCAGTACTGGGACTTCCTGTCGGGCGCGCTGACCCTGGACTTCGGTCGGTCGCTGATGCAGGGCGAGGACGCCATGCAGATGGTGCTGGCTCGCCTCGCGCCGAGCCTGAAGCTGGCCATGGTCTCGCTGTTCGCCTCGCTGGTGATCGCCATCCCGCTCGGGCTCCTCGCAGCCATGAAGCGCGGGACGTGGATCGACCAGGTGTCGCGCATCCTGGCCCTGATCGGACAATGCACCCCGAACTTCTACCTCGGCATCGTGCTGATTCTCGTCTTCGCCGTTCAGCTGCGACTCCTGCCGGCCACCGGCAGTCCGACGGCACGGGGGTTGGTGCTCCCGGCGATCACCCTCGGCCTCTACGCCGCCGCCGAGACGATGCGACTGCTGAGATCCAGTCTGCTCGAGGTGTTCGGTGAGGACTACGTGCGCACGGCGCGGGCCAAGGGTCTGTCGGAGCGGGTGACCATCCTCAAGCACGCGATGAAGAACGCGGCGATCCCTGTCGTGACGGTCATGGGCCTGCAACTGAACACCATGATGGGACGTGCTGTCGTCACCGAGACGGTCTTCACCTACCCGGGCATGGGCATGTTGGCCTTCCGTGCCATCGCCAACCGCGACTTCATCGTGGTGCAGGCCTTCGTGATCGTCATGGCCATGGTCGTGGTGACCCTCAACCTGATCGTCGACCTGCTGTATTCACGCCTCGATCCTCGTATCCAGCTGTCGGGACGCTGATGACCATCGACACCCCCCCCACGCTCGAGGATGGCCAGGCGCCGCCCGCGACGGTCTCGCGTACCGGTTCCCGATCGAAGATGCGTCAGTTCAGGCGGAACTTCGGTGCCATGTTCGGACTGACGGTGATCGTCGTCGTCTGTCTGATGGCGTTGTTCGCCCCGTGGGTCGCGCCCTACGATCCCACGGCACAGGTCCTGCTCAACCGCAACAGGCCCCCGTTCTGGATGGACGGCGGCACCTTCGATCATGTGCTCGGTACGGATCAACTCGGCCGCGACCTGTTCAGCAGGATCGTCTACGGGGCGCGGATCTCGCTCTTCGTCGGTATCGCGACCGTGCTCATCCAGACGTCCATCGGCGTCACGGTCGGGCTCATCGCCGGCTACCGCCGCGGCTGGGTCGACACCTTGTTCATGCGTATCGCCGACGTGTGGTTGGCGATCCCGTTCCTGGTCCTGGCCATCGCGGTCGCGGTCATCCTCGGCCCGGGCGTGATGAACACGGTGCTCGTCCTCGGCCTGGTCGGCTGGGTCACCTACGCCCGGGTCGTCAGGGCGGAGGTGCTCACCGTCCGCGAACGGGACTACGTGCTCGCTGCTCGCAGCATCGGGACACCCGCCCTGCGGATCGTCCGGCAGCACATCGTCCCCAACGTCATGGCCTCCGTGCTCGTCGTCGGAACGCTGCAGATCTCACGCATGATCATCGCCGAGGCCTCCCTGAGCTTCCTCGGCCTCGGCGTCCAGCCACCGAACCCCGCATGGGGCAGCATGATCTCCGAGGGTCGCGACCGCCTCGGCCAGCAGTGGTGGCTGGCGACCATGCCCGGCCTCGCCCTGATGCTGACCACGCTCGGCATCAACCTGCTCGGGGACTCGATGCGTGACATCCTCGACCCCAAGCTCGGACCGAAGGAGGGCGGCGCGTGAGCCATTTCGTGCAGGACTCGGCAGCGCCGGGCCGTGGCGACGCCGCTCTCAGCATCGAGGACCTGACGGTCGAGTTCCGTACCCCGGAGGGGACCCTGCGCGCCGTGGACGGCGTCTCCTACGAGGTCGGCCGCGGCGAGGTGCTCGGCGTCGTCGGCGAGTCGGGGTCGGGCAAGTCCGTCACCGCCATGTCGGTGCTGGGCCTGTTGCCCATGCCGCCGGCGCGCGTGAGGTCCGGACGCATCATGTTCGAGGGGGAGGATCTGCTGCGTGTCGGACGACGCCGGCTTCGCGAGATCCGCGGCGGGCGCATCGCCATGGTCTTCCAGGACCCGATGACCGCGCTGAACCCGGTCTTCCGTGTCGGGGACCAGCTCGGCGAGGCTATCCGGAAGCACAACCCCGACTTCAGCCGCAGCGATGCCCGGCGGCGCGCCATCGATCTGCTCGAGATGGTCGGCATCCCGTTCCCGGCCCAGCGCTATCGGCAGTATCCGCACCAGTACTCGGGCGGGATGCGCCAGCGCGTCATGATCGCGATGGCGATCGCCAACAAGCCCAGTGTCCTGATCGCCGACGAGCCGACGACCGCGCTCGACGTGACCATCCAGGCCCAGGTGCTCGACGTCCTGAAGCTGGCCAAGGAGGAGACCGGCGCCGCCACGATCCTGATCAGTCACGACCTCGGATTGATCGCCGAAATGGCCGACCGGGTCGCGGTCATGTACGCCGGCCGCCTGGTCGAGTCGGCGGCGGTGCGCGACCTGTTCGCCCAGCCGCGGCATCCGTACACGCAGGGCCTGATCAAGAGCGTTCCGAGCCTGTCGGCCGAGATCCAGGCACTCACACCCATCGAAGGGCAGCCGCCGGATCTGATGCACCCACCCTCGGGGTGTCGATTCCATCCCCGCTGCGCGTTGCGCCAGGGCCGTTCCGTCTGCGCGACCGATCAGCCGCCCTTCGAGCAGATCGCGACTGGCCGGTGGTCCGCCTGCCACTTCCACGAGGAGATGACCGGGGTGGACGGCGGCGTCCGGGAGCGGGAAGTCGACAACGCGGGCAGCGGCGGCGGGGGTGTCACGTGAGGGGCAGTAGGCGGCGTCAACCAGATCCCGTCCAGAACTCCGAGCACGGCACGGAGATCCTGCGCGTGGAAGGGCTCACCAAGCACTTCCCCATGGGACACGGCGAGTTCGTTCACGCCGTCGACGATGTCAGTCTGTCCGTGTCTGCGGGCGAGACCCTCGGTCTGGTCGGAGAGACCGGATCGGGCAAGAGCACCGTCGGTCGTACGATTCTGCGGCTCTACGAGCCGACCGCGGGCAAGATCTTCTTCCTGGGACAAGAGATCAGTCAGCTCAAGGATCGCGCGCTGTTCCCGATCCGCCGCCAGATGCAGATGGTCTTCCAGGACCCGTACGCATCGCTCAATCCGCGCATGACCGTCCGTGAGATCATCGCCGAGCCCCTCGAGGTCCACGGCCTGTTCCACGAAGAGGGCGGGGGCCGGCGCGTCGACGAGCTGCTCGAGATCGTCGGACTCAACAGCGAGCACGCCAAGCGGTACCCACACGAGTTCTCCGGTGGGCAGCGCCAGCGTGTCGGCATCGCCCGGGCGCTCGCCCTGCGGCCGCGGCTGCTGGTGCTCGACGAGCCCGTGTCCGCGCTCGACGTGTCGATCCAGGCCCAGATCGTCAACCTGCTCGAGCAACTGCAGGACGAGTTCAACCTGGCCTATCTCTTCATCGCCCACGATCTCGCCGTGATCCGACACATCTGCGACCGTGTGGCCGTCATGTACCTCGGGCAGATCGTCGAGACCGGGACCCGGGACGAGGTCTACCGCGAGACCGCGCACCCGTACACGCAGGCGCTGCTCTCCGCGGTACCCATTCCCGAACCCGAACTACGTGACGAGCGGGCCCGGATCGTGCTCCAGGGCGACCTGCCGTCGCCGATCCATCCGCCCTCGGGCTGTCGCTTCCGGACGCGTTGCTGGAAGGCCGATGAGCGCTGCGCGGTCGAGGAACCGCGGATCGTGACACCCCTGGGGACACACGGTGCCGCGTGCCATTACGCTGAGAGCCGGGACATGCTCGCCCGACCCTGACGGCTCGTGGGAGGCCAGGTGACGGATGCAGGCCGCTTCTCCGGTTCGACCGATCGCGGCCTCCTGCACGCGATGCCATCACCCCCGGACGAGCGCCTGTCCGTCGCGGCGTCGGGCCTGACGGTCCGCGACGTCCTCGAGGTCCCGGAACTGCGTGGTGCTCGGTGCCAGGTGCTGACCGGGGAGGCCGGCCTCGATCGGCCCGTTCGATGGGTCCACATCAGTGAGCTCCCCGACATCGCACCACTGCTCAATGGCGGCGAGCTGGTCCTGACCACCGGCATCGCCCTGCCGGCGAGCGATCAACAGTTGCGCGCCTACATCGCCGGCTTGCAGGCAGCGGGCGCGAGTGGCCTGCTCATCGAGTTGGGGCGGCGATTCACCGGCCTGCCCGACGCGCTCGTCGACGAGGCGACCTCCCACGGGTTCCCGCTCGTGGCCATCACCCGCGAAGTCCGTTTCGTCCGGGTCACCGAAGAGGTGCATGGACGGATCATCAACGCCCAGATGGAGATCCTCAAGGCGTCCGAGCGCATCCAGCGTCGTTTCACGGAGTTGACCGCGGACGGCGCATCCACCATCGAGATCGTCACCGAGATCGCACGTGTCGCCGAGAATCCGGTCGTCCTCGAAAATCTCTCTCACCAGGTGGTCGCATACGAGACCTTCGAACGTCCCGTCGAGGAGCTGCTCGACGACTGGGAGCGTCGGTCGAGATGCCTGCGAAAGCGCAGCCGGACGGAGTTCGTCACCCTTCCCGGGTCGGACGACGCCTGGATCATCACCGACGTCGGCGCCCGAGGGGAGCAGTGGGGCCGACTGCTCATGCCCGTCGAGGGTGAGCTGCACGCCTGGCAGGCCGACGCGCTCGAGCGTGGCGCCACCGCCATCGCACTGAACCGGCTCATCGACCGTGAACGCCAGACCCTGACCCGCCAGGCGCACCGGTCCCTGCTCCACGACATCAGACGACGCAACTACACCTCGGCGGCCGCCGTCATCGTGCGGGCCCTGTCACTCGGCGTCCAACTCTCGGACCGGGCGCTGATCGGGTTCGTGGTCGATGTCGGCGACACGCCGAATCGGGCGCTGCTCGCCTACGAGTCGGTGACCGGTGACCATGCCGAGCTCGTGGCCGAAGCGGCGCGGAGCGCCGGCGTCCAGGCGCTCGTCGGCATCATCGAGACCGATCAGGTCGCGGGGGTCCTGTCGGTGCCGCTCGACAGCGCGCAGGCCGACGTCATCGATCGGTTCGCCAAGGCGGTGCACCGTGCGGCGGTGTCGACCTCGGCGCCGGCGGCGGTGCGGATCGGTGTCGGGGCGACCGTCGACAGCGTCCGGGACCTGCACCGCTCCCTGATCGAGGCACAACAGGTCGTCGACATCAGCCGGACCCTGCCGGACGACAAGACCTACTACAGCATGCTCGACATCGAGATCCGGGGACTTCTCTACCTGCTGCGGGACGACTCGCGGCTGCAGGTTTTCATCGAGCGCGAACTCGCGCCGCTGCTCAGCTACGACGATGCACACGACACCAACCTCGTCGACGTCCTGCGCATCTACGTCACCGAGGGTGGGAACAAGTCGACCGCTGCCGACCGGCTGCAGCTCAGCAGACCGTCGCTGTACCAACGCCTCGAGACGATCTCGCAGGTGCTGCAGGTCGACCTGTCGTCGGTAGAGTCGCGGCTGTCGCTCCACGTGGCGCTGCTCGGGCTCGAGGCGGTCCGCTGGCACGCGCGCGACACCGAGAGCCCGGCCACCGACTGAGGACTACAGCCTGTCAGCGAGACAGACGGGCCGTTACAAGGTGGTCGTTGTCCGGGCGCCGGGGCATGGGTGAAGCTGGCCGGGGCACCGGGACAGACTTCGACGCTCGGGCGAGACGCCCGCTCGTCGGGTCGGACAACGGGGCTGGCCCGGCACGTCGAATGAGGTCTCCCATGGTGCGGTTCCTGCTCGAGAGCGACGCCAAGCACATCCTCGCCGGCGCGGGCATCCCGGTCCCACGCGGATGGGCCCTGGCTGATGTGCCCGCGGGGCTCGCGGGGCCGCTGGTTGCCAAGGTCCTCGTCGAGGAAGGGGGCCGTGCAGCTCGTGGCGGTGTCTGTCGGGTTCCGTCACGGGAGCTGCTGGACGCCGCTGCCGCAGCGATGCTCGCGGACTGGTCCGGCCCCCCGGTCCAGGGCATCTGGGTCGAGGAGATGGTGGACGGGGTACAGCACGAGCTCTACCTCGCCATCTCCATCAACCGTCATCGGTGCGTGCCCACCCTGCTCGTCGCAGACGGTGGTACCGACGTGGAGAGCCGGACGGCCGTCTCCATCGACCTGCCCCCCGACGGAGCGTGGCGTCAGTACGCCGTGCACCGAATGCGGGAGGTCATGGGTTTCGACGGCGAGGTTGCCGCCCGGGTCGGTGAGATCGCCCGCTCGATGCTGCGCGTCGTCGTGGAACAGCGGGCGGAACTCGTCGAGGTGAACCCGCTCGCGCTGCGCAGCAACGACGCCGTGGCGCTCGACGCCAAGGTTGTGCTGCCGGCAGCGCGGCCGTTCGAGTTCCCGGTCGACGGCACGGCTCTCGGTCTGGTCGCCGGCTGCCGCCGCATGGGGGTGAACGCCGCGCTGGGCGATGGGAAGGTCGCGGTCGTGACGTCCGGTGCGGGGCTGCTGTTGGCCACCGTCGACCTGTTGTCGCAGCGGCGGGTCGAACTCGGCGCGATGGTGGACCTCGGCGGTGCGGTCTTCGGCGACGGGGCCGGGATCGCCGACATCATCCGCATGACGGCCGAGACGGCGCCCGCACAGATCCTGTGCAACTACTTCATGCAGTTCGTCTCGTGCGCGACGGTGGCGGAACACATCGTTCGTGGACTGGAGGCATCGGCCCAGGACCCGGCCACGGTGGTGGTGCGACAACGTGGTCGCGAGCAGGACCGCGGCCGCGAGATCCTCGAGGCTGCCGGTTGCACGGTTCTGGAGGACCTGGAGCAGGCCTGTGACCTCGTCGCGCGGGTCGACGCGGAGGCACTGGTATGAGCGTTGTGGTGAGTGCGGCGACGCGTGTCGCGGTTCAGGGCATCACGGGGGGAGCCGGCGCCATGTTCGCCCGGCGGATGCTCGACGACGGAACGGCCGTCCGCGCCGGGATCGTGCCAGGACGCGGAGGAACCACCATCCACGGGATTCCGGTCTTCGACACGGTGTTCGGTGCCCGCGAAGCGGTCAACGTCGACACGTCGCTGATCTGCGTGCCGGGGCCGGCGGTCTACGACGCCTTCTGTGAGGCCGTCGCGGCCGGCATCTCCACCGTCGTCGTGTACACCGAAGGTGTCCCGGCGGTCGAGGCGGCCAAAATGGTGACGCATGCGCGCGCCACCGGGGTGCGGCTGCTCGGGCCGGCGAGCGCAGGCATCGTCACGCCCGGTGTCGCCAACATCAGCGACCTCCGGTCGGACTTCGTCACGCCTGGCCCCGTCGGCATCGTCTCGCGCAGCGGCACCCTGACCTACGAGGTGATCGCCCCGCTGGCCGACCTCGGCATCGGGGTCAGCACGGTGTGCTGCCTCGGAGGCGACGCCTGTGTCGGCACCTCGTTCACCGACGTCCTGCCATTGTTCGACCGCGACCCCGCGACCGAGGTGGTCGTGCTGCTGGGCGAGATCGGTGGGCTGGGCGAGTCGGACGCTGCGAAGGTCGTGCGCACGATGAAGACACCGGTCGTCGCCTACGTCGCCGGCCGTGGCGCGCCGCCTGGCCAGCGCCTTGGCCACGCCGGCGCGCTGGTGGCCCTCGCCGCCGAGACGGCGCAGGCCAAGGCCAAGATCCTCGGCGAGGCAGGTGCCCACGTCGCCGGGGACATCCTTGCCGTGACCACGCTGACCGCCGCGCTCCTGGACGACAGCCGACGAACGGCACCGGTCGGTGCCTAGCCCCCACGCCGCCGGTGCCGGGGCGGCGCGGGCGCGGCAGGCGCTACTTCGCGGCCATGAATGCCGTCATCAGCGCCTGCGGTTCACCGGACCCGTAGGCGAGTTGGTGCCAGTGGTGACCGGCTTCGAGCGCGGCGGCAAACCCCGGTTCGGAGCGTTCGCGCAACAACTGCTTGTTGAGCCGCATCGCCCCCTGGGGGAGTCTGCCGAGTAGGGACGCGACCTCGACCGCACGTGGCCGCACCTCACCCGCGGCGACGAGATGGTGGACGAGGCCGCACGCGTGCGCCTCCTCACCTTCCATCATCCGCCCGGTCAGGATCAACTCGGTCGCGCGCGAGAGTCCGACGCGCTGCTCGAGCAGCCACAAGCCGAGCGGGCTGGGAAGGCCCGAGCGGATCTCTGGCTGACCGAGTCGCGCCTCGGGGTGTGCGACCCTGACGTCGGCCAGCAACGCGACCTGAAACGCGGAGCCGGCCGCGACGCCGCGGATCGCGGCGACGACGGGCTTGTCGAGGGCGCGCACCGCTCCGTACAGGCGTCGCCACTCGTCGACCCACCAGCCGGCCTGCGACGGCTCGAAACCGGCGGACTCGCCGAGGTCCTGGCCGGCAGAGAACGCGCGATCCCCAGCGCCGGTCAGCACGACGGCGCCCACCTCGTCGTCGGCGGCGAGTTCGGCGAGGAGGGCGATCACCTGGGCTCGCATCTCGGCGTGCCAGGCGTTGAGACGGTCCGGGCGGTTCAGCACGACCGTCGCGACCGCGTCCTCACGCTCCAGCAGGACGAAGGGGCCCTCCTCGGACGCGGTCACAGTCCCACCACCTCGACACCGCCCTTCATGACCCACGCGACGTCACCGACCGCCTCCGGACGCTCGAGCGGGTCGCCGTCCACGGCGATCAGGTCGGCCAGCAGCCCGACGCCGACGGTGCCGACCTCCCCGTCGGTTCCCATGGTCTTCGCCGCGACCGAGGTTCCGGCCATGATCGCCTCCATCGGAGTGAGGCCGGCTTCGACGAGCAGCGGGATCTCGCGCCAGTTGTCCCCGTGCTGCGTGTGGGGCCGCAGGCCGAGGTCGGTGCCGAGCGCGATCGCCACGCCCGCCTCCTTCGCCCATGCGACCCCCCGGAGGCTCGCCTCCCAGGTCTCGGCGAACTTCTGGTTGATCCAGGGGGACACGCCGACCTCGGGACCGCGGGTGACGCCGCGTTGCAGACGCAACAGTGTCGGGACGAACACCGTGCCGTGCTCCGCCATCAACTCCGCGTCCTCGCGGCTGAGGAAGTAGCCGTGCTCGATCGTGTGCACCCCGGCGAGGACGGCCTGACGGATCCCGGCGCCACCGGCATGCGCGGCAACGCGCCGCTCCCACCGACCGGCCTCGTCCACGATCGCGTCCATCTCGGCCGGCGAGAACTGGGCGTGGCGCGGGTGATCCCGACGGGTGACGACGCCGCCAGACGCCATGACCTTGATCAGGTCGGCGCCTTCGCGCAGGTTGAGTCGGACGGCCCGTCGGCACTCGTCCGGACCGTCGGCGATGACGCCGGAGCGGATGCGTGGATGGTCGACCCACTCGCGGGGTAAGAAGTGCATGTCGCCGTGGCCGCCCGTCTGGGACACCGGGAGACCGGCCACCTGCAGGCGAGGGCCGAGGATCTCGCCCTCGACGATTGCGTCCCGCAGAGGGAAGCCGTCCAGGCCGCCGACATGTCTGGCACTCGTGAAGCCGGCCCGAAGGAGCCGTTCCGCATCGACGACGGAACGGATCAGTCGCAGTTCGGGAGACTCGAGGGTGCGCTGGATCTCCTCCTCGCTGCGCGTGCGGGCGAAGTGCACGTGCAGGTCGGCCAGACCGGGCATGAGTGTCCGCTCACCGAGGTCGACCACGCGGGCGTCAGCGGGCACGTCGAGGCTGCCGGTTGGCCCGACCGCTCGGATCCGCTCGTCATCGACCAGCACCTCGGCGTCGAGTTGGACCGGTGAGCCGGTTCCGTCGATCAGACGGCGGGCACGGACGAGGGTCGTGTCAGACATCGCTCGGCGCCTCGGCGTCGCCCCACTTCGGCGAGTCCGGCATTCCCTCGTGGGCACCGGTGAGCTCCATCAGGATCCCCACGCCCTTCACGAAGGCGACACCGCCGCCAGACAGCAGGACGATCTCCATGAGGTTGAGCAGTTCCTCCTTGGTGGCACCCAGCTTCATCGCTTTGCGCATGTGGGTCCGGATCGCCATGTCCTGATGCTTCATGCAACTGCCGAGCAGGATCATCATCTCCTTGTACTTCGCCGGGATGGGGCCGTCCCGGCGCCACGCCTTCATCATCGAGAACCACGCTTCGGCGAACTCCGGGTCCTCCTGGGCGAGGTACTCGAACTGCGGGTACATGTAGCCAGCCATGGCCATGTAACGGGTCTTGTATTCCTCGACGTAGACCTGATCGGACATCGGGGTGCCTTTCTGCGGTTGCTGCGGTCCGGACGGACCGTCAGGGGGCGGTGGTCAGGCGTCCTGCCAGACGAGGACACCGTCGATGTAGGTCTCGAGGACCTTCACGTGACGAAGTTCGTCATCGGAGACGCGAAGTGGGTCGCGGTCGCAGACCACGAGATCGGCGAGCTTGCCGGGCTCGATCGAGCCGCGGATGTGGTCCTGGAAGACCGCGTGGGCCCCGTCGATCGTGTAGCTGCGCAGTGCCTCGCGCGCCGTGAGCGCCTCGGCGCTGTCCAGCCGCTTCCCCCCGAACGTCTCGCGCGCCACGCAGTGCCACATGCCCATGAACGGGTTGCTGGACTCTGGATGTGAACCGGTCAGATCGCTCGCGCTCGGCGGGCGGAATCCCATGTCGACCAGCGTCTTCATGCGCATGCCCAGTTCGTCGCCCCGTGGCCCCACCAGGCCTTCGAACTGATCGCCGATCGAGTACAGGTGCGGTGGGTTGGGGACGGGGAGCAGCCCGACCGCACGCATCCGTTCGAGGCGCTCATCGGTGGCGAACGGGTTGCCGATGTGCTCGATCCGCCAACGGTGGTCCTCGCGCGGTCGTTGGGCGAGTTCCTCGGCGTAGATCTCGGTCACCATGTCCATCGCGAGGTCACCGGCGCAGTGGATGATGGGCTGGAGACCGGCCTCGTTGCAGGTGCGCACGATCGCCGCGAGTTCGTCGCGGGTGTAGACGAGCTTGCCGCGCGAGTCCGTCCCTGGATACGGCTCGTGGGTGGCCGCGAGACGCGCCGAGATGCCGCCGTCGGCGAAGACCTTCACGCCGGCCAGGTAGAAGTGGTCGTTGCCGAATCCCGTCGGGAAGCCGGTCGCCGCCAGGGCCTCGTGATCGATGGGACGCGGCGTACGGGCATAGAGCGCGATCCGCAGCGGCAGTTCCCCCGACGTCGTCAGCTCATGGAAGAGCCGGACACCTTCGAGGGTGTCGGAGATCTCGCCGACGCAGGTCACGCCGTAGCGGAGGAAGTACTCGCGGGCCGTCGCGGGGATGGCCGCGCGCTTCTGCTCGTCGGTGAAGCCGGGGATGCCGAGATACTTGTACATCTCCATGAACAGGCCGGTCGGCGTCCCGTCGTCGTGACGGAAGATGACGCCACCCGGAGGCGGTTCGGTGTCCGCGTCGATGCCGAAGGTCTCGAGTGCGGGCGTGTTGACCACCGTGACGTGGGCGCCGTGGCGCAACACGATCGGGTGCTCGGTGGACACGCTGTCGAGTTCCTCGCGCGTGGGATATCGCTGCTCCTCGAACCGCATGTCGTGGAAGAGGTTGCCCTGACCGATCACCCACTCGCCGGCCGGTCGGTCGGCGCACGCTGCCCGCAGGCCCTCGAGCAGGGTCGGGATGTCGTCGTTGGGCGGCGTATGGATGCTTGTCATCAGCGAGAGCGCAACGCTGGCCATCTCGAGGTGGACGTGCGGGTCGGTGAACCCGGGAACCATCGTGCGGCCCCGGAGATCCACGACGTCGGTGTGCTCGCCGACGAGCGCGCGGACGGTCGCGTCATCACCGGTGGCCTGGATCCGGCCGTTGCGCACGGCCACGGCGGACACCGTGGCGTCGTGGTCATCGACAGTGTGGACCGTCCCGCCGAGGAAGACGGTGTCGGCCGGTGGCTGGAGCCTCGTGGTCATGTGGTGTTCTCCTATTGCTTGTGACGGGCGCTCTCTGGCGCCAGGAAGGACAGGGCGGCGACGATCAGCATGAGCAGCGCGAACAGCAGGAACGTGGGACGGAAACCGACGTGCTGCAGCCCGAAGCCGACGCCGAGCGGACCGATCACCATCCCCAGATCGACACCCATCCGCTGCAGTCCGACGGTGACACCGGGTCTCACGTCGTCGTCCATGACGTCTGCCATGACGGCGACCGGGGCGAGGCCGCTGTAGGCCGATACGGCCCCGAGGAGTGCGACGACGGCGAACAATTGCCAGAGTTCGCCGACGAACGCGAGGACGAGCAGCATCACGGCGTTGGCCGCCATGCTGCGGATCGTGATCGGTCGTCGCCCCGTCGAGTCCAGACTGCGACCGGCGTGAGGGAGCAGTAGCGCATTCGTCAGGACTGCCGCGGTGAGCAACACGCCGACCATGGCCACCGTCATGCCCAGTTCCTCGACCGCGAACATCGGGATGGCGGTGTTTCGGACACCGGATCGCACCGCGTAGCCCGTGGAGACCACGAGCAGCGAGATCACGAACGCCGGCGTGGTGAGCAGCTGGTGGAGCGCCTCGCGAAGCCCGGGTTGCGTCTCTGGACTTCCGGAGCGCTCGACGCTGGCTGGGATCCACAGCGCTGACGTGACGCCGGCGACGACCGCCAGCAACGCGAACGCATAGAAGGGTGCGCGCAGGCTGATCACGTCACCGAGCGCCCCGCCCAGCACCGGACCGATCGAGAACGCCACGATGATCGCGGTGTGATAGGTGCCGAGCAGGCGTGCCTTCCGCAGTGGGTCGGCGAGCAGGATGATCACCGTGAACGCGGCGATGGTGTAGAGCGCGGAGCCGACCCCCGCGATGATCTGGCCGGTCAGCAGGGTCGCAAAGTCCGTGGCCAGTGCGCTCAGCAGGGCCCCCGCGGTCACGAGCAGGCAACCGCCCACGGCGACGCGGCGGAAGCCGAGCCGGTCGCCGAGCATGCCGCCGGCGAGGTCGAGCAGGAGGCGGGCGGCCCCGTACGAGGCGACGACGAAGCCGATCTGTGTCGTCCGGAACCCGAGCGACGCACCGAACAGCGGCAGGACCGGGGTGATGGTGGCGTACCCCATGACGATGACGAAGTTCGAGAACGTGATCGCGACGAAGTTCTGCGGTGCCGTGGCCTGGAACCGGCGTACCCGCCCGACCAGCTGGCTCACGTCCGTGTCCTTCAGGAAGCCGGGATCACGGGCAGCAGCACCTGGCTGGGATGGTCGGCTGACAGGTGCACGGTGTTGTTGGCCGGCCGTGAGGATCGCTGCCGTCCGAGTGGCTCGCCGGTGTTCGGATTGACGTCGTACTTGGGGAAGTTGCTCGAACTGACGTCGATACGGATGCGGTGTCCACGAACGAACAGGTTCGAGGTCGCCGAGAGATCGACTTCGAGCCGGTAGATCTCGCCCGGCTCGAGCATCGCCTCGTGGTCGAAGCCCTCGTGGAACCGGGAGCGGATGATCCCGTCACAGATGTTGAGCGAGAAGCCCTCCGGCCAGTCCGGCGATGGCGGGTACTCGTCGATCAGCTTGACCGTGAAGTCGGTGTCGGGGGCGTCGCTGGACACGAACAGCGTCGCGAGGACCGGGCCGGTCAGCTCGGTGTCCACCTCCAGGGGCGCTGTTCGGAAGACCAACACGTCGGCACGCTGCTCCAGGGGTAGGCCGCTGGTCGGGTCACGTTGGTCGAGCCCACCCGGTCGGGCCACGCTGCTGACTCCGGACATGGCACCACCGACGGAGGGGACGGGGTTGCGCGGGTCGAACCGATAGGTGATCGATTCGGTACCAGTCGATGCGTCGGCCGTCAGCGCCCCTCCGGCGTGCAGGTAGTAGGGCGTCGGCTGCATCCGGGCGAGTGGCCACTCCTGTTCCCATCGCCACGTGCCGCCATGGTCGAGGCGGTGTGTCGGGGTCGGCGCGTCCATCCTTCGGCGCCCGGATCCGCCGCCCATCACGAAAAGCTTGACCGGGGGCTCGTCCTGCAGGCCGCTGTCGATGCCCCGGAGCACGTGGTCGAACCAGCGACGTCGCTCGTCGTTGTAGTCGAACGCTGCGGCACCGCCGAATTCGGTGTCACCGGAGAAGCTGTGTCGAACCGGCTCCTCGCCGTGGAGCCACGGTCCCATGATGAGGTGGATGGGTTGGCTGAGCCGCCGCCGCAATTCGACGTAGTCGTTGAGTGTGCCCTTGGTGTGCATGTCGTACCAGCTGCCGACCAGCATCATCGGCACGTCGGGCACGTCGTCGTAGTACTCCTGCGGGCTCAGCGTCCGGTTGCGCCAGTGGTCGTCGAACCCTCCGCGCGTGAGGGTGTCGAGCAACGACCGCTCGTAGTCGGGGAACTCCGCCAACACGGTCGTGCCTGCGTCGATGGTGCCGCGCAGGAGGATGGGCATCAGGCGGTCGTGGGCGAGGTGAGCCTCGATCCGTTGCGTGAGTTGTGCGTCCGCGCGGGCGCGGGGATCCGACAGTGCCATGTGCAGCATGAACGGATACATACGACCGTCCAGCGCCCCGCCGACCATGCGCAGACCCGAGACGTAGTAGCTGGATTGCCCCTGGCAGCGGAACTGTGTCACCAGCGCTTCGGGGCGCAGCGTCGCCAGCGAGGACTGGGTGCTGTTGCTGTAGGAGAGCCCGGTCGTGGCGACGCGCCCGTCCGACCAGGGCTGGGAAGCGAGCCACTCGACCGTGTCGTAGCCGTCCTCGGCCTCGTTGACCCCGAAGTCCCAGTCCCCGTCGGAGTCATAGCGTCCGCGAACGTCCTGCAACGCGAAGGCGTACCCGTGGCGGCTGAAGTAGTGGGCGGCGCGGACCAGGATGGTGCGCTCGCGGTGGTAGGGGGTCCGCTCGACGATGACCGGCCAGGGACCGGAGCCGTGAGCAGGCAGGTACACGTCGGTGGCGAGAGTTCGGCCGTCTCGCATCGGGACGCGACAGTTCTCGAGCAGGATCGAGCGGTCGACCCGCTTGCCGGCGATTGCGTCAGTGCTCGAGCGGGCATCCATCGCGGTCTCTCCCGGCAGGTGGCGCGAGAGTCGGTGGCAGCGCGGTCTCCGCGTCCCGACAACCCGCTCGACATGCCACCCTCCGGCGGCTCGGCCGATGCAACTCGGCGACCCCCCGCAGGACAACGCACAGCCTGTAACGACCCTCGCATACCCGCTGACACGTTGTTATGCCGGCCGAGTCCAGCGTGATGCTTAGGTGCTGGCGGGCGCCTGACGTCTGCCGCGCCCGTGCCGTCCCGTCGCCCTCCGGGCAGTAGTGGCTGCCCCGACGTACCGAACAGGTCCGCGCATGCACGTTGTGGTCGTCGGCGGTGGGGTGATCGGGACCACGTCGGCACATGCCCTGCTCGAAGCGGGTCACGAGGTCACCGTGGTCGATCGCGGACGTGACGGCGATGGCGTGGCGACGAACGTGAATGCCGGCCTGATCTCGCCCGGACACGCGTTGGCCTGGGCCTCACCGGCGATGCTCGCTCGCCTGCCGGCTGTGCTCTCGAACAGGACGCCACAGTTGCGGGTGCGTGCGCACTTCGACCCGCACCTGGTGCGATGGGGGATGAGCTTCGTCCGCAACTGCACGGCGGGACGAGCGCGCCGGACGAGCCTGCTGCGTGCAGAACTCGGCGAGCGCAGCCGCGTCCTGCTCGACCGCATGATCGCCGAGTTCGCGATCGACTGCGGGCGGGCGGAAGGCATGCTGTTCGTACACACGAGCGATGCGGCGCTCTCGCAACAGTTCGCGGCGATGCAGGTGCTGCGCGACGACGGCCATGACCTGCGGGCCGTGGATCGGGACGGCTGCCTGAGACTCGAGCCGGCCCTGGCGGGTGCGGACCTGGCCATCGCCGGAGCCATCCACCACCCGACCGGGTTCACCGCAGACTCTGCCGCGTTCACAGCGGCGCTGGGCCGGATCTGCCGTGAACAAGGAGCCCGCCTGGTGTCGGCGGACGTGACCGGATTCGAGTCCAGGGGTGAGCAGGTCGTGGCCCTCGTGACCGACCGGGGGCGGATCCCCGCCGACGCGGTTGTGGTCGCCGGGGGGGTGCACACGGCCGCGCTGCTGGGCAGGTCCGGACGACGTCTGCGGCTCTACCCGGTCGCGGGACTCGGACTCACCTGGGACGGGGTGCCGGAGGAGCTCGCTCCACGCCTCGGAGGCATCGACGAGACCAACCTGGTCGCGTGGTCGCGCGCGGACGGTCGTCTGCGCGTCACCGGCATCGCCGAGTTCAACCGCTTCTCGACCAGGGTCCACCCGGCGGATCTCCACCAGGTCACCCAGGGCGCCTACCGGCTGTTCCCCTGGCTCACCTCGCTCGGGAGACCCCGCGTGGGCGTCGGGTTCCGGCCCATGACGGCGGACGGCCTGCCGAAGATCGGCCACTGGCGTGGCAACGTGTTCGTCAACGCGGGACACGCCAACCTCGGCTGGACCATGGCGTGCGGCGCCGCGGAGCTGCTGGCCGCGAGCGTGGCGGGACAGGCCGACGGTCCGTTGGCGACGGCGTTCGCGCCCTGAACGCGACGTCGACGTCGACGTCGCCGCCGCGGCGATGCCAGCGCCCGTTTACGCACTGTAAGCATCCGCCCCAACTCTATAGAGGGTGTCGGTTGCCGGGCTCGGTGACGGCCGGAGACACTTGATGCAGTTGCCTCGCCCGTTCGTACGACCTCGGAGTCACGCAGATGACTGAGCACATCACGCACTGGATCGCCGGCAAGGAACACGGCGGAACCGCCACGCGGACCGCCGACGTGTACGACCCGGCAACCGGTCGCGTGACGGCGCACGTTGCCCTGGCCGACGCGGCCGACGTGGCCGAGGGCGTCGAAGCAGCTGCCGAAGCGGCCAAGGCCTGGCGTGCGACGTCCCTGACGCGACGGACACAGGTGCTGTTCGCCTTCCGGCAGTTGCTGTCCGAGCGAACCGAGGAACTGGCGGCCATCATCACCGCCGAGCACGGCAAGGTGCTCGACGACGCCGTCGGCGAGATCACCCGGGGCCTCGAGGTCGTCGAGTTCGCCTGCGGTATTCCGCACCTGCTCAAGGGCGGGTTCTCCGAGGGGGTGTCGACCGGGGTCGACGTCTACTCGATCCGCCAGCCGCTCGGCGTGGTCGCCATCATCAGCCCGTTCAACTTTCCCGCCATGGTCCCGATGTGGTTCTTCCCCATCGCGATCGCCACGGGCAACGCCGTCATCCTCAAGCCCAGCGAGAAGGACCCGTCGGCAGCGGTCTGGATCGCTCGGTTGTGGGAGGAGGCGGGACTCCCGCCAGGCGTCTTCAACGTCATCCACGGCGACAAGGTCGCGGTCGATGCACTGCTCGAGCACCCGACGGTCGCCTCTGTCTCCTTCGTCGGATCGACACCGGTCGCCCGCTACGTCTACGAGACCGGCACGCGCAACGGCAAGCGGGTCCAGGCGCTCGGCGGGGCGAAGAACCACATGGTCGTCCTGCCCGACGCCGACCTGGACCTCGCTGCGGACGCCGCGGTGAGTGCAGGCTTCGGCGCCGCCGGCGAGCGGTGCATGGCGATCGCCACGGTGGTCGCCGTCGAGCCGATCGCCGACGACCTCGTCGCCCGCATTGCCGAACGCATGCAGGGCCTGCGGGTCGGTGACGGGCGCCGTGGCTGCGACATGGGTCCGTTGATCACACGTGAGCACCGCGACCGCGTCGCCAGCTACGTCGACGCCGGGGTCGACGACGGCGCCGCACTCGTGGTCGACGGTCGCGAGCCGGGTGAGATCGACGCCGACGGGGAGGGGTTCTGGCTCGGACCCACCCTGTTCGACCGGGTGCGACCGGACATGAGCATCTACACCGACGAGATCTTCGGTCCCGTGCTCGGCGTGGTACGCGCCTCGTCGTACGACGAGGCCCTGTCGCTCGTCAACGACAATCCCTACGGCAACGGCACGGCCATCTTCACCAACGACGGAGGTGCGGCCCGCCGCTTCCAGTACGACGTCCAGGTCGGCATGGTGGGTATCAACGTGCCCATCCCGGTACCCATGGCCTACTACTCCTTCGGAGGCTGGAAGTCGTCGCTGTTCGGTGACACGCACGCGCACGGCATGGACGGCGTGCACTTCTTCACGCGCGGCAAGGTCGTGACGTCGCGGTGGCCAGAGCCCAGCCACGGGGGCATCAACCTCGGCTTTCCCCGTCACGACTGAACCGACCCATGGAGGTCACGCCGGTGTCAGCGACCCTCGCGACTGAAGCGCAACGCGTCTACGATCTCGACCGCCAACACGTGTTCCATTCCTGGTCGGCCCAGGCCGACCTCCGTCCCATGGTGGTGGCCGGGGCCGAGGGATCGTACGTATGGGACCACGATGGTCGCCGCTGGCTCGACTTCTCGTCGCAGCTGGTCAATACCAACATCGGCCATCAGCATCCCCGGGTCGTGGCAGCGATCAAGGAGCAGGCGGATCGTCTGTGCACGATCGCGCCTCAGCATGCCAACGATCGTCGGGGCGAGGCGGCGCACCGCATCGCGCGAGTTGCCCCGGAGGGCTTCCGGCGGGTCTTTTTCACCAGCGGCGGCGCCGAAGCGGTCGAGAACGCGGTCAGGATGGCGCGGCTCCACACCGGACGCATCAAGGTGCTCTCCGCGTACCGCTCCTACCACGGCGGCACCACGACGGCCGTGAACCTCACCGGTGACCCCCGGCGATGGCCCAATGATCACGGCAGCTCGGGGGTGGTGCACTTCTTCGGGCCCTTCCTGTTTCGGTCACACTTCCATGCCGGCACCGAAGCCGAGGAGTGCGAACGGGCACTGCAGCACCTGTCGGACATGATCATGTTCGAAGGGCCGGAGACGATTGCGGGCATCGCCCTGGAAACCATTCCGGGCACGGCCGGCATCATGCCTCCGCCGCCCGGCTACCTCGCCGGCGTGCGGGAGTTGTGCGACCAGTTCGGGATCGTGATGATCCTCGACGAGGTCATGGCCGGGTTCGGTCGCACCGGCGCATGGTTCGCGCTGGACCACTGGGGCGTGATCCCCGACCTGATCACGTTCGCGAAGGGTGTGAACTCTGGGTACGTCCCACTGGGTGGCGTGATCATCTCCGACCCGATTGCAGCGACCTTCGACCACCGTGTCTATCCCGGTGGCCTGACCTACTCCGGCCACCCGCTCGCCTGTGCGGCTGCTGTCGCGACACTCGATGCCATGACCGATGAAGGGATCGTCGAGCACGCGGCATGGCTTGGACGTGACGTCCTCGGCCCGGGACTGGCCGAGCTCGCGGCTCGCCATCCCAGCGTCGGCGAGGTTCGCGGACTTGGCGCCTTCTGGGCCCTGGACCTGGTTCGCGACCCTGCGACCCGTGAACCCCTGGCGCCCTACGGAGGTTCGAGCCCGGCGATGCAGCAGACCGTGGCGGCTTGTCTCGAAGGCGGCCTGCTGCCCTTCGTGAACTTCAACAGGATCCACGTGGTACCGCCGTGCAACACCTCCGCCGAAGACGCACGGATCGGCCTCGACATCCTCGATGCCGCACTGACAGTGGCCGACCAGCACGTCGCCTGACCTTCGACCCCCAGCCGTGGAGTCCCGCATGCCCGAAGCCGAGACCCGCCCGATCCCCAGCATCACCGCCGATGCCGCAACGACTCCCCTGGTTGCCCAGGGACAACGGGCGGGTGCCGACCGTGGCGACCCGCAGGTCTGCTCGCACGCCATCCACCGCGATGATCGCAGTGGCGCGGTGGCGGGCCTGTGGACCTGCACGCCGGGTAGTTGGCCGGTGCCGCCGCGCGACAACACCGAGGTGGCACACATTCTCTCCGGTCGTGCGCGCATCACGGATGCCGACGGTCACGAGAAGCTGGTCGGCCCCGGTGACGTCCTCGTGCTACCGGTCGGTTGGGCGGGCCGCTGGGAGATCATCGAAGAAGTCCGCAAGGTGTATGTCATCGTTGACGCGCTCCCACCCGAGCCGGGGTCCTAGGTTGCTGCGCCAAGACGACGTCTAGGCCGTCAGGGCCATGCCGTCACGCCCCGGGTCGGCCCCACCGTCCAGTCGGCCGTCCTCGGCGATCCGGATGGCGTGAACCCCACCGAAGTGGAAGCTGAGCGGGTACCGACGGAAGCGGTACCCCTGCGCTTCGAGTTCGATCTGGGTCGCCCTCGGGATCCGGTTCACGATCTCGATGATGTCGCTCGTCGCGGAGAACCGAGGTGCCGACACGGCCTGTTGGGCGTCCATGTCGAAGTCGATGACGTTGAGGATGGTCTGGAGCACCCCCATCGAGATGTAGGTGCCCCCAGGGGCGCCCACGAGCAGGGTGGGGCGTCCGTCTCTGAACACGACCGTCGGTGCCATCGCTGTGAACCGCGCCTTGCCTGGCGCGAGGGAGCCGGTCCTGCCGGGACGCGGATCGAACACCCCCATGCAGCCGTTGTAGATGAACCCGAGTCCGTCCGTCGTCACCCCTGAGGGCATCCCGAGCGAATGGGTCATGCTGACGCAGCTTCCCTCGCGGTCGACCACGCACAGGTGGGTTGTCTCCGTCTGGTTCGTCGCCCGCTGAAGCCGCGCAACATGCGTCTGGTGGCCCTGCTCAATCCTGCGCGCGGCGTCGCGGGCATGCTCGGTCGACAGCAGCCTTTCGACCGGAACGTCCACGAACCTGGGATCACCGACGTGGCGGTCCTTGTCGACGGTCGCGATCTTCATCGCCTCCGCGACTGTGCGGATGTACTCCGGGGAGTTGTGACCCATCGCGGCGAGATCGAAATGCTCGAGGATGTTCAGCATCTCGAGGACCATCAGGCCGCCCCCTGGCGGCGGGTTGCTGGCGATGTCATGACCTCGGTACCGGGTCCAGAGCACATCGCTGTCCTCCGGGGCACAGCCGGCAAGGTCCTCCGCGCTCAGCAGGCCGTTGTTGGCCTCCATGTCCGCGACGATGCGGGACGAGATCTCCCCGACGTACAGGTCGTCGGCGCCGACGTCGGCGATCCGGCGGAGCGTCGCAGCCATGTCCGGGTTGTGGATCACGTCGCCGAGCGACCGTGGTAAGCCGTCATCGCCGAGGTAGGTCCGTGCCGTCGCAGGTGAACCCCGTAGGTACTCGATGTGGTCGATACGGCCGCTCGGCTCCTCCTGCTCCCAGAACCTGCGAACGTGTGGCCGGACCATCCAACCGCGATCGAGCAGCTCGATCGCCGGCTGGATGACGTCGGCCAGAGACCGGGTCCCCCACCGGGTGAGGGCGTGGTCGAAGGCTCGCAGGCTCTCGGGCGTGGCGACCGACTGGTAGCCGACCTCGTTGACTCGGCCCTCGAGGATGAAGCCGAACCCGTCCTCGCACTCCGCGATCAGCAGGTCCTCCCACATGGTCTCGGTGGTCGCGCGCGGCGCACGGGCGTAGAAGTCCAGACACTGGTGGACGTTGCGATCCGGGATGAAGACGTGCAACGAACCGAAGCCCGCGATGCCACACATGAACGGGTCGACAGCGGTTTGGGCGAGAGCAGTCGCGATCGCCGCATCGACGGCGTTGCCCCCGTCACGGAGAATCCCGACACCCGCTTCCACCGCTTCGGGCTGGGGTGCGCAGACCATGCCGTCAGCCACGTTGCTCGCTCCTCTGCACGGGGTTCGGACGCACGTTCGACGCCACGGAACGTTCGTGTGGACCGGCCGCTCTGGTCACAGGTGCAGGCGCGAGCGGGTGGCGTAGAAGGAGCGTAGGGAGGCCGTTGCTGGAATCCGCTCCAGGGCGACCTCGATCTCCCAAGTCCCGTTGCCGACGTAGTCCGTGTCGATCTCCTGTTCGTCCACGACGTAGCCCATGGCCAGTGGGCGGCGCTCCGTGTAGCTCCACATCCCCGAGGAGGTTCGACCGATCAGGACCCCGTCGCGAAAGATGGGTTCGTCGTGGTACAAGAGCCGATCCGGATCCTCCAGGCGGAACTGCACCAGCCGCTTGGTCAGGGGACGGCCGCGCTGTGCTTCGAGCGCACCACGTCCGATGAAGTCGACGGAACCGTCCATGTCCACCGCGAAGCCCAGACCCGCTTCGAGCGGTGTGTCCTCGACGGTGAGGTCATGACCCCAGTGGCGGTAGCCGGCTTCGAGCCGTAGCGAGTTCATCGCGTGGAATCCCGCGAGGGCGAGCCCGTGAGGGGAACCGGCATCGACGACCGCGTCGTGGACTGTCAGCGCGGCCTCCCACGGGACGTACAACTCCCAGCCGAGCTCACCGACGTAGCTCATCCGAAGTGCGAGGGTCTCCACACCGGCGAGGTCGATGCGCTGTGACGTACCGAACGGGAAGGCATCGTTGCTGAGGTCCGCGGTGGTGAGGCCCGTGAGCAGGGCCCTCGACCGGGGTCCCATCACGCCGAGGACGGCGAACCGTGCCGTGACGTCGTCGATCCGGACGTCGTACGGCCGAGCGTGACGGTGCAGCCAGGCCAGGTCGCGGGTCCTGGTGGCAGCCGCGGTGACGACGAGGAAGTCGTGCTCGCCGAGGCGGGTGATGGTGAGGTCGGCCTCGATCCCTGCCCGTCCGTTCAGCCACTGCGTGTAGACGACCTTGCCCTGGGGAACGTCGATCGCGTTCGCGCTCACGCGATCGAGCAGCGACAGCGCGTCGGGTCCGGACACCGCGATCTTCGCGAAGGAACTCTGGTCGAACAGGCCCACCGCGTTGCGGACAGCCTCGCACTCGACCCCGACGGCGTCGAACCAGTTCTGCTTGCCGTACGAGTACCGGTAGACCCGCTCCTGCCCGGGACGGGCGAACCAGTTGGGCCGCTCCCATCCCGCGACGCTGCCGAAGACCGCACCGGACGACTCCAATCGGTCGTGCAGTGGGGAGGTGAAGACGTTGCGTGCTGTCTCGTACTGACGGAAGGGCCAGTGCATCGCGTAGAGCAGCCCAAGACTCTCCGGGATCCGTTCGCGTAGGAAGTCCTCGTTCGACTCGAACGAAAATGTGCGTCGGATGTCGACCGGCCACAGATCCATCGGGGCTTGACCATCCACGATCCAGTCGGCGAGGACGGCACCGACGCCGCCAGCGGACTGGATGCCGACCGAGTTGAAGCCGGCAGCGACGAAACAGCCCTCGAGTTCGGGGACCTCGCCGAGGTGGTAGAGCCCGTCGGGGGTGAAGGCCTCCGGTCCGTTGAAGAACAGTTGGATCCCCGCCTCCTCCAGCGCGGGGACTCGGTTGATGGCCTGCGCGAATACCGGTGCGATGTGCTCCCAGTCCTCGGGCAGGGAGCGGAAGGAGAAGTCCCGGGGGATCGGGTCGGTCCTCCACAGCTTCCCGCGGGGTTCGAAGAACCCCACCATCAGCTTGCCTCCCTCCTCCTTGATGTAGGTGTGCGCCCCCTGGTCCCGCACGGTGGGCATACCGGCTCCGACCCCGTCAAGGGGTTCCGTGACCAGGTAGAAATGCTCGCAGGCCTGCAGCGGCACGTTGATGTCCGCCTGCTCCGCTAGGTGTCGAGTCCACATCCCTGAGCAGAGCACGACAGTCTCGGCCTCGATGGCACCGAACTCGGTCTCGACCCCCGCGATGCGTTCCCCATCGCGGCGCAGCTTCGTGACCTCGACTCCCTCGAGGATGCGGACCCCCCTCTGCTGGGCGCCTTTCGCCAGCGCCATGGTGGTATCCACCGGGCTTGTCTGGCCGTCCCGGGGGAGGTATGCGGCGCCGACGAGGTCGTCCGTGCGCAACAGCGGCCAGAGCTCACTGAGCTCGTCCATCTCGAGCACACGGGCCTCGATCCCCAGGGTGCTGGCCATCGACAGACCGCGGAGGATCTCCTCCCAGCGCTCTCCGTCGGTGGCGACCGAGATCGATCCGGACGTGCGGTAGCCCGTGGCCTGCCCCGTCTCCGCTTCGAGAGTTTCGAACAGCCGGGCGGAGTAGGTCGCGAGCTTTGTCAGGCTGTGGTGGGACTTGAGCTGCGAGACAAGGCCAGCCGCGTGCCACGTCGTCCCTCCCGTGAGCTCGCCCTGTTCCAACACGACGACATCTGTGGTGTCGCGGCGAGCGAGGTGGTAGGCGACGCTGCAGCCGACAATGCCACCACCCACGATGACGACCTGTGCGCGGTCGGGAATCTCCATCCGGCCCTCCCTCTCCGAGTTTGGGGCGGAAAGCGGGCCCAGGCCCGTGATCGCCAGTCCAGAGTCCGGCCATACTAGGAGCCTGGACGCCGGTAGGTGTCGACTGCGACGCTCTCCCTCGGCGGGTTCGAGGCTAGGGTCGATGGCATGGGAATTGACAGGAGCGGCAGATGCGGACCAGGGGATCGCCACCTTCGGAACTCGAAGGTCCGCTCGAACTCGATCCGACGGACTGGTCGTCACGCGACGTCTACCACCTGATGACGGGGCTCGTCGTTCCGCGCCCGATCGCCTGGGTGTCGACGGTCGACGAAGACGGAGTCTGCAATCTCGCCCCCTACTCGTACTTCAACATCGTGGCGAGCGACCCACCGCACGTCGTGTTCAGTTCGGTGGGGGAGAAGGACACGCTGCGAAACGTGCGCAGCACGGGCGAGTGCGTGATCAACATCGTCACCATGGATCTCGTGGAACGCATGGTCTTCACCGCGACCGACTTCCCCGAGGACGAGGACGAGTTCTCGTGGGCAGAGCTCGAGCAGGCGCCCTCCCGCAGGGTGCGGCCGCCGCGGGTCGCTGCGGCTGCGGCCCACCTCGAGTGCGCGGTGCGATCCATCGTCCCGGTCGGCAACGGCAGCATCGTTGTTGCCGAAGTGGTGCATCTGCATGCCTCGGAGCGAGTCTGGTCGAATGGCCGGATCGATCCGGAGCTGCTCGATCCCGTCTGCCGTCTGGGCGGTTCCAGCTATGCCTCGCTCGGACACGTATTCAAGCTTTCATGGCCGTCGTGGGCGCACGATGTCGCGGGCACCCGACCGGGGGAAGTCGTGCCCCGACGGGCCCTCTGAACGTCGACGGCTGGCCAGGTCGATTGGCTTCGTTGGGGCGGCGGCGGGCACGCCAGCTGGGAGCGCACCGAGAATGCGCCGCCCGAAATGAAGAATTCGGGCTCCCAGGTACTTCGGAAGCCCGAATTCGGTGGTGGTCAGGGGCGGGGTCGAACCGCCGACACCACGATTTTCAGGTGCGGGCAACGCCCGAAACCTGGCGAAATCCGGCGTCTCTGGGCTGTCCAGGTCGCCCCAGCGCACCCGCCCTTGTCACGATTTGTCACGTCTTGTCATGCCCAGCGCGATGCAATCGGTCCGGAGACGATGCGAGCAGAGGGTTACTGGGAGGAGCTCGCCGCCGGCCCAATGATTGGCCTACCCCATACGGCTCGTGGCGGGTTCCCCACCTGGTCATACCGGCGGTTCGTTACATGTTGGTCCCCTGACCTCAGGAACCGGGGCGGAAGAACGCTGGAAGGCGTGTTGTGCAGGTTGACTCCTGCCCAGCGGTCGAGAGGCGCTCCGGCCGCGCGAGCAGAGAGCGCGGCCGGTCACTGTCTCGGCTCGCATTCGATCCGGCCGATCACGCCCTCACCCCCAACGTCTCGGCACTCCTCGCCCGGCTGGACCATCAGCATGACGGCCATGATGCCGATGGCCGCGACCGCGAACGCGGTGATGAGTCGACGGACACCGCGTCTTGTCTCCGCCTCCGAGGTCCGCCACCTCCAGGCCGCTCCGGCGATCACCAGAATCGGCGCGGCCACAATCAATCCGAAAGCGGCAAGATCGAAGATGATGGCTAGCAGGCCGAGTAACGCGGAAACCGCAACTCCCCAGAGCCCGCCTTCCGCTGCCGCAATGAGCCGGCTCAACTTGGAGTCTGATGGTGGCATCGGAGAGTGTGCCTCTCTCAGGGGATAAAGACGTATCCCTGGATGGGTGCGCACAGGCCAAGGTTGAGGATGTCGGCCAAACAGACAGCCATCGCGTTGCTCGGGGGCACATAGGCGTAGAACGATCCGGGTGTAAGGTATCGTGACGGACTACTCCCGCTTCCTCCCGGCACACCAAGGTCGTTCGCATATGCCCACGTATATGCCTCGTGAGCCAGGAATGGATCATGACTCAGCTGGAACGCCAGCGAGCCGTCTCGCTCCCAGTAGCGGCCGGCACCCATCGCGAATCTAGCCCCGGCGTGATCCATCAACCTCTGCGTCACCGTCGCCAGTGAACCAGGGAACTCGCAGAACGGATCGGCCGTGTCGTTGCTGAATGTTTGCCCGACTCGACCGACAGACCCGTTGTTGCCGCCAAGCGAGTAGTGGACTCCCCCCGCGCCGTGCATCGCGCCCGTGCCGGCGTTCCGTACACGCGTTGTCAGATCAATCTCGGGAACCCCGGTGGAGACCCTCACACTTCGCACACGAACCGTGTCGTCGACGCGTTCCCCGTAAGCCGGGTCTTCCCCACTGAAGTGGGTCACGCCGCGGTGGTGAAGCTGTAGGACCTGATCCTCGTGGTGGTCGGGACCCTACGTGGCTGGCCGGCGTGGAGGCGGATCCGGGCCGCGTAGTTGCCGCAGTTGCGAAAGCCGCGGGCGGCCCGGCGGATCGACTTGATCTTGACGTTGGCGGACTCGGTCGGTGCGTTGGAGGCGCGGGTGTCGAAGAACGCGAGCACCTCGTCTTGCCAGGTGTCGATGGTCTTGGCGAGCCGGAGCACTTCGTCGACCTCGACCTCGACGGCCCACTCGTAGAAGGCCACGAGGCGGCGGTGGGCGGTGCCGCGATCGGGTGCCTGATACATCCGCCGGAGCAGGTCGACCGCGATCCAGGCGGCCGCGACCTCGTCATCGGTGTCCGCAGCACGCAGCCGGTCGAAGATCTTGGCGAGCACCGTGTCGTCTAGCCGTTCCTGGCCGACCCGCAGGACCCGTCGGAGCTTGAACAGCGGATCGTCTTTGTGGCCGCGGTGTTTGATATGCGGGTGATCCTGCTCCGGCCGGGGTTCAGTCTTGCTGGAGGTGGCACGAGGAGCGCCTGATGATGTTCAACGTCTGCTTGACCCGCTCATCGAACGGGTCCGAGATCAAGAAGGTGGAGCTGGGGCAGCCGCTGCTGGACGACTACCTGATGTTCGTGATGGCGCGGGCTCGACCGAACACGGTGCTCGCGACGGCGTACGACTTGAAGGTGTTCTTCGGTGCCGTGGGCAAATCTCCGGGGGAGG
>JAGXST010000255.1 GCA_018335555.1 Actinomycetota bacterium
CCCCGCCACGGCGGGGGCGCACCCCTGCCCGCACCCAATCACGTCCTCACCCAACGTGACGTCGCCATCCTCAACAAACGTGGCGGCCGACAAACGGGTCTTGGCTCGGGCACCGTTAGCGTTGTCGTCGCGCGGGACGATCCGAACGGTTCCGTCCCAGGTGGTCATGTCTTCGTGTCGTAGCCCGAGAGCCTGACCGATGCGCATGCCGGTCTCGAAGAGCAAAGCGAAGAGGAAGAGATCGCGCCGGCGCCGGCAGGCAGCGAGAATCGCTGCTACCTGGTCCGGCTGCAGGACCTGCGGCAAGCGGTCCGTCGGCTGCACCTTCAGGGCACGGCGACGAACAGGGCGGCCTTTGCTCACGTGGTGCAGAAACGGCTTGTAGCGCTTACCGGCGATGTCACGCCACACGGTGAGTTGTTCTGCTACTTCGCATCCGTTGATGACGTGGTAGTCGTAGAAGGCAGAGACGGCGGCGAGGGTCTTGTTGACGGTGTTCGCACTCCGTCGATCCTTGAGCGACACGACGACATGGTCGTCGACCGGGCGACGCAGCCATGTGACGAAGGCGGCCAAGTCTTCGAGCCGAACCTCGCGCCATCGGAGCCGGCTGCCTTCGAGGAACCGCATGTACTGCGCCAAGGCATAGGCGTAGGTGCGCACGGTGTTCGGAGACCGTCCGATCGCCACGAGGTAGACGAGGAACGACTCAACCGGATCCACCGGTAGGTGATCAGGGCCGACGACCGTCCACGACGTCTGCCCGGTTACCGGGTCGATCACCTTGTGTACTCGCATGCGCCAGACCATAGGCCCGTCGTGGACCGCATCGAGAGAACCTGTACACGACGGATCCTCCGCACCGTGTGGTTGACGTCATGGACAGTCTCTAATGCGGGTAGAGAGAACACTTCGGCGCGGTTGAGACGATCGGCGCCGCCACCGGGATCGACCTCGACGCGGTGTACGACCGTGGCGGGGGCGCCACGGCCGCGAGCTCACAGACGTACGCGAGCTACCACGACTGGGTCACCTCGTCTGGGCTGCGTCAGCCCGTCGCCATCGGTGACACGTTCGACCTGTGCGGCACCGTGACCTTCAACGTGGTCTCGGTCGGTATCGACGGCACTGCCGCTGGTGGCGTGAGCGTGTCCGACGAGAACGACCGGTCGGTGTGCCTCAAGATCTCGTACGGCCAGTTCGACGTCGCCTCCTGCGGCGACGCGAACGCCCGCATCGAAGACGTCGTCGCCGACGAGATCGGCCAGGTCGAGGTCGTCAAGGTCTCCCACCACGGCTCGTCCACATCTAGCTCACCGACCTACGTGACCACGCTCGCCCCGCAGGTCGCGGTCTTCACGGTCGGTGCGAACAGCTACGGCCACCCCTCGACCACAGTGATCGATCGCTGGGAGAACGGCGGCGCGGCCCTGTTCCGCACCGGCAACGCCGACGGGACCGCCGCCGACGGCGACATCACGATCACCGGCCACACCGACGGCAGCTTCACCGTCACCGGCGACACCGGCCGCACCTACACCTCCGAAGGTTCGGCGCCGGCGACACCGGCCGCGCAGTCGATCGAACCTGCCTGCGCAGACACAACGACCGGCCGGTTCCCCGACATCGACGGCGTCACCCACGAACGCTCGATCGAGTGCATCGGCTGGTGGGGTGTCACCGCGGGCAACCGCGACGGCACCTACGCACCAGCCGGGACCGTCACCCGCGATCAGATGGCCTCGTTCGTCGCCCGTGCGATCGACCTCACGGGCGGCACCCTGCCGACGTCACCGCCGAACGCGTTCACCGACGACAACGGCAACGCTCACGAGCTGCGCATCAATCAGCTCGCCGACCTCGGCGTGATCGGCGGTGTCGGCGGCGGCCGCTACAACCCCTCGGGCACGGTCAACCGCGCGCAGATGGCCACGTTCCTCGCCCAGGCCTGGGAGGCACGCACCGGCACACCGTTGCCGGCCGGGGCGGACTATTTCGCCGACGACAACGGCAACACCCACGAGGCCAACATCAACCGCGTGGCCGCCGCTGGGCTCACCGGCGGGACCGGTGCGGGATACAACCCGGGCGGTCCGGTCACCCGGGCGCAGATGGCCACGTTCCTATCCCGATTCATGGCCAAGCTCGTCGCCGACGGCCACACCGACTACCCGCCCGCCAACCCGCAGCCGTTGCCCCAGGACGAGGAGCCGGAACCGCAGCCTGCGCCGGACCCTGAGCCCGGGTGCGTCGACATCAACTCGGCCGACATCGAGGAGCTGCAGCGGATCATCCACATCGGCCCCGACCGCGCCCAGGAGATCGTGACGTTGCGACCGTTCGGCTCGGTTGAAGATCTCGATCGTGTCGACGGGATCGGCCCGGCACGACTGCAGGACATCCTCGACGAGGGAGTGGCCTGCGTCAGCTGACCTCGACCGAGCTCTTGCCCCCGCTGTCGGCATTCGGGCCGGTGGCGGGGGCTTCGCTGTCGGCCTGCCCGGCGTACCACCGGTCGTAGTGGGGCCCGCACATCCCGCGGGCCTTGTGCTTGTCGTCGCACCCGTCGATCTCGCAACGGCGCGATCCGCGGTACGGCCCCAGCGGCCGGTCCGCCTGGACATCCCCGATCGTGTGCCAACGGTTGTAGTGCCCGGTGCACCAACCCCGTACGTGCACAGGGTGGGCGCACCCTTCGACACCGCAGCGCCTACGCCCAGCAGGCATCCCCGCGACCCTCCGTCTTCGCTGCAGCCGCAGGATAGATCCCGTGTCCGAAGGACGTCATCAGCACCTTCCGTGATCCTTGTAGCCGCAAGTCCGCGCCGGTGGGTGTCCGATGCGCTTCTAGGGCGGCGTGAACGTTCGTGGGCTGCCTACCCGAGCAGGTGGGCAGGCCGATGACGACGACAGCGTCCTGAGCTACCGATCCAGCGCGACCACCGTGGAGGGCCCGGTCCGGACGTGCATGACCTCGAGCATCAGGAGCGATGCCAGCCACGCGGGTGGCGGTACCGATACATCGCGATGCCGGCGACCGGCGGGCCTGACGGACGGAACATGCGAGGCAGACGCGAAAGCTGCAGAGCGACGGCGCTGCGCGCGCGAGGGCGATGTCACGTTGTCAGGCGGAGCCGGGATGCCGTTGGGCGAGGTCGAGCCGGCGACGTTGGTCTCGGTCCGCGACCTGTTGTTCTCGTTGTCGCTGGTGTGCAGAGGCAAGCGCTTCGAGTGCGGCAACGGTGGCGAGCCGCTGTTGGTGATCGTTACGCCGTGCCCGATCACCCGCGGGCGTGCCTGTAAAGGCGCGCCGGCTGGCGGCCAGCTCCGCCTGCCCGGCCCGGAGTTTCTCGGGGTCGAACAGGATGCCGGGGGCGGCCTGTTGGAGTTGTCGGCGTAGTCGGTCGAGTTGCTGTGGGTCGAGCCGCTGGTAGGCGCGGGCGAGGTAGAGATCGGTCTGGTGCATCGCGTGGTCGTAGGCCGCTCGGGCGTCGGGGCGCAGGTGTCCGGGACGTGGTCCGAGCAGCGCGACGTGGTCGGGCACCTCGTAGCGTTCGCGGTAGGCGGCGATCGCGGTGGCCGCATCAAGCCAGGCGCGCGATTCGGCCGGGTCGGCGGGTGCAGGGCCAAGCGCGACACCGAATCGTGGTGGCTGGTCCGCGGTGGCAAGATCGGCCCGGATCTCGCGCCAGCGTGCGCGGATGAGTTGCCCGGTGGCCTGCGCGAGCTCAACCTGTTCTCGCACGACGTCGCCCGTTGGCAGCGAGCGCAGCGGGCCGGGCCGCCGGGCAGGTGCGGTCTGCTGCGCGAGCTGTCCGAGCCGCCAGTGCAGCACGCCGGCGACACTGCGGACGTCTTCGATGGGGCGCATCGCGATCGCACGGTCGATGAGCAGATCGAGGTCGTGTCCTTGCAGGGCGAGGTGGCGGACGCGGTCGAGCAGACTTGACCACTCGGTGTCTCGGGACGCTCCGGCCAGCCCACGGTCGACGAGCCTGCTCGTGAGCCAGGTGTGGGTGGCCTGGCGGGCGGCATCTTCGAAGATCGCGCCGACCCGGGAGAGTGAGCGCATCTCGTGGTCGGAGTCGTCGGCAAGCTGGTGGGCGGAGAGCCGGTCGGGGTCGCGTCGTGCGAGTGTTCGGGCGAGGAGTCGGTGAGGGTCGGGCAGGTGGGCCTCGTCGGCGATGACGTCGCGGTCGGAGTCGAGCGCGACCCACAGCTCGTTGGCGTGTCTGCCGCGGGTTGCGGCGACGTAGAGCTGCTGGTGGGTGGTGTCTGCGTCGATGGTGGCGTGAGCCCGATCGACGGTCATGCCTTGGGCACGATGCGCAGTGGTTGCGTAGGCGAGGTGGGCGTGGATGGCGAGATAGTCAGCGGGCAGCCGCGCCGCGGCACCGTCGCTGTGGCGGACCACCTCGGCGTCGCCGCTTCGATGGACTTGTGTCACGGTCCAGGTCTGGCCGTTGACGACCCAGCCACCGTCGGTGCTGGTGAGCCGACGGTCGTTTCGGCGTGTGACGATGTGGTCGCCCACGGACGCGAGGTTGTCGGCCAACCTGACGGTCGGCCCGTCGGTGACGTGCCCGGCGTCGATCAGGGCGCGGCGGGCACGCTCGCCGAGCACGGCGGCTTGTTCGTTGGTGGTCACGATCATCAGCACCGATTCACGCTGCCCGCGCTCGTCGGTACCGAGCGCGTCGGCCTTCCACGCGTCGAATAGGCCGGTCTCGATTTCGTCGAGACGGCCGCCGTGGATCCGGTCACGCATGGCGTAGGCGTCGATCGCTGCAGGGTCGCGGTCGCGCAGCAGCACGCTCGCGTCGGCTTCCCAGCCGTTGGTGAAGCGGCGGATCTCATACAGCCGTGCGGTCCCGTGCCGTTCGGCAAGCAGGTCGAACGCGCCGCCGATGTGGATCGCGGACAGCTGGGCCGGGTCGCCCACGAGCAGGACCTTCCCGCCGGCCTGGCGGGCCTGCGCGACGAGCGACACGAGGTCGTTGGTGGAGATCATGGACGCTTCGTCGATCAACAGCAGCGGACGGGCGGGGGGCTGCCAGCGTCCGCGGCGTGTCTCGTAGAGCCACTTCGCGGTGTTTTCCGCCCGCACCTGCGCTTCGGTGGCGAGCACCTCGGCGGCGGCCTGCGACACGCTCAGCCCGACCACGTTGCCGCCGCCTGCCTGCCAGGCATCGACCACGGCACGCAACGTGCGGGTCTTGCCGGCACCTGCGGGGCCGACCAGCAGCCCGATCCGCTGCTCCGCTTCGAGCAGTTCACGGACCGCGTCGGCCTGGTCGCCGCCGAGACGGTGCCGCCGCACCGCGTCGGTGACCGTGCCCTCGTCGACGCTCAAGGGGCAAGGCTCTCCGGCGACCTTTAGCAGCCATGCCTCGCGGTCGAGCGTGGCGGCCAGTGCCCACCGTTGCCGGGCGTGGCGGGTGAACACCGAGCTGCCATCGGTCCGTCGGAATGTGGCGTCGACCTCGAGCGGATCGTCGGCGTGAAGCGCCACCACCAGCTCGCTGGTGAGCAGCCGACCCACGAGCCGGTCGGCCTGCTGTCGTAGTTGCGTGGTGGGCTGTGCGCCGACCTCGACGATGTCCAACGCCGCGCGCAGCAGGTCATGGCGGGTGAAGCTCGCCCGGTCCGATCCTGCGAGCCGTTCGAGCAGCAGCCCCAGTTCGTCACGCGTCGACTGGTGGTGGGCGCGCGGTGCCGCGCGACCGACGATCTGCTGGGGCAGGGCAGCGAGCTCGGTGCCGTGTCGGCGGGCGGTGGTCTCCCAGGCGTCGAGCGCTTCGTCGGGTGTCGGCTCGCGCTTGGAACGGCGGGTCGCGAGCGTGGCGTCTTGGGCCATGCGAGACCGAACGGCCGCAGGTGGCGGCGCGCCGTAGCGGGCCTGGTAGGCGGTCGTGAGCCGATTCACTTCGGCGGTGATCGCCCGCCGTCGGGTGGAGAACGCCTCGATGAGCTCATCAGAAACGCCGTCGAGCTCGCGGAGCCCGTCCGGGCGGTCACGCCAGCCGACGTCGAGACGGCGGCTCAGCTCGGCTTCGAGCACCCGGTGATAGATCGCGGCCGCACCGGCCTTGGCGGCTAGCAGCGCCCGCCCGTCGAGGGCCCGCCACCGTCCGTCCACGCTGGTGCGCGCCCGGTTGAGGATCAGGCAGTGGGTGTGCAGCTGCATGTCCCCATCGCGGGAGGTCCACTCGTTCATGCGGGCCACGACCAGCCCGTCGGTGTCGAGCACCCGGATGCCGTTGCGGCCGGCACGCACGAACGCCGCGTGCTCCTGCAGGTAGCCAAGCCCGGCGTCGACCGCCGCCACATGTGCGGCCCAGGTCTGGCGTTGGATGTGGCGGTCGCCCGCGGCCCACAGCAGCGAGACCGACTTGACCGGCGAGAACGTGGCATCCCACGCCGCCACCGACGCCTGCGGACCCGAGCGCGCCAGCCGTTGCCGGGCCTGCCACCGCTCGAACGGATCGGCGATACGGTCGGTCGCAGCGGCCCGGTCGGCGCGAGTCTGGGCGGCGTCTTCTTGGGTTCGGAACTTGCTGCCGAGATAGCCGCCGTCGGGCCGCACACCCTTGGCGTACAACGGCACGAACTGGGCCCGCTCCACCGGCCCGCGAAGGCCGAGCGCGTCGGTGCCGCCGCCCCACCACGATGACCCCGGTGCGGCCAGCCGCTCCCCCACCGCACCCTCGCCGCCGGGTTCAGGAAGGTAGTAGTCGGCAAGTCCGCGGCGGGTCTGGTCCAGGTAGTAGTTGACCGCCCCGCGGCCCGCCAGGATCTTCTTCACGCTCAACATCACGCACCCGCCCGGCCGCCCCGGCCGCCCGGCTGGATCTGGTGATGCATTGGTGTGTCTCCGTTTCGGTTCGTGAAGGGAGTTGTCTTCGAAGGGGTCGGAAAGTGACATGGATGCGGTAGGCGGTCATGGGTGAGCGCTCCTTGTGCATGTCTGTGGTGGTGGGGATAGCTGGTCTTCCACAGCTGATCGGTGTCTCGAGCTGCAGTGACCAGACATCGCTGTCATGGTTGGCAGCGATCGGCTGGGAGGGATGCGATGGCTGAGGCGGCCAACCAGATGGAGCTCGACCTCGACGACGCTGCGGCGGTGTTCGGGTCGGCGGCGTTCGTTGAGCGCGATCAGTTCGTCTACTTCGTCACGCTCGCGCGAGAGCTCGGCGACCCGGCGGACTGGCCCGGGTTCCGCAGCGAGCTCGTGGCGGCGCTGAACGCCGCCTGGGGGCTCGACACCATCTGGTCCGACCTGCCCGACCAGGTCCAGCGCGAACGGACCGCGACACGCCTGCAGCGGGCCCAGGAGATCCTCGACGAGGTCCGCCAGCAGCACGACCCGCTCTGCGACTGGGACCGGTTCGCCAGCTCGCTCTGGACGGCACGTCACCGACTGCGACCGACCCCCTAGCACCGGCTTGGCGAGGGCGCGCTGGCGGGCCACCCGCGCGCCGACCAACGCACCCGTCGATGTGCAAGGGCCGCTTGTCGGCGAGCCGAGACGTTGCCGGCGGGTCACGTGGTCCGTCTGGTCGCCGGTCACGAGAGCGAGGGTGCATCCCGCTGGCACGGCGCCGCCGCCGTGGTCATCGCCGCTGTCGCTGCGTCTCGAGCCTCTTCCGTGGTCGACCTGGCCGCCGCCAACGGGCTGTCGCAATCGCTGGTCGGGCGTGCGGGGCGAGGCCGCATCGTCGCCGACCGTGGCCGTTGATGCGGCCGGTCGGCGGAGCTGTGCGTCACGCGATTGAAGCGGCAGACACGGGCGTCTACGGCCACTTCACGCCGCTTCACGCCGCTTCACGACGGACGCCGCCAACTTCTTTCCGCTGTAACGGTTTCGGCCACGCCGCTGTCACGGCGTTGAAGCGGCGCTCTTTCAGCGTGGTGCTCCCCGATCAGAGGAGCCCCGATGGATGGCCACCCTGCAGACCCGTTCGGGCAGATCACCCGACGCTGGCGATCGCTCGACCCTGACGAGCGAGACGAACAGTCCCGCCGCATCGTCGGCGTCGCGTTCGCCAAGGCACGTATCGAACGCCCTGACGTCGGCTGCCACCACCACTACCGCCGGCTGCTCACCGCCGCGCTCACCGGCGACCCGGTGGCGCTGGGCTGGCTGGCCGACACCCACCGTCCGCTGCTGCTGACGCGCGGCCGGCTGCTGTTCGAACAAGACCCGGCCGAGTGGGGTGCCGCGAGCCTCGAGGTTCTGCTGGCCGCGGCCCGCTGGGCCGACGCCGGATCGGGCGGGCCGTGGCTGCGCCGCCAGGTCGCCCAGCAGATCACCCACCGCATGCGCCGCCTGGTCGAGCGCGAACTCGCTCGCCGCCAGCTCGAGCGCGCCTTCGACCCCGCACGACTGCCACGCATCGAGGCGGCCGACGACGTCGAGCCGCACCCCGAGTTGACCGACGCGCTCGAGCAGATGCTCAGCCAGCTCGACAGTCCCACCAGCGCCGGGCTACGTGCGGCGGCGTGCCGGCTCCCGCTGGCGCCAGTCGCGGCCGATCACGGGCTCACCCACAGTGCGCTCAAGCAGCGGATGGCGCGGGCGCGACGGCAGCTGCGACCGCAGCTGGCCGAGTTCGCCAGGTCCGCCTGATGGACACCATCAAGATTCGGGCCGTCCATCTCGCCGTGTTCGGCGACCTCGACGAGGCTGGCCGCGAGCAGCTGTGCGCCGTGCTGGCCTACGACGGGGTCGGCCACCCGCACCTGCATCCACTTGCGCAAACCGCACCGGCGCCGGCGCTGCCGACGGACTCGCAGACGGGTGCGTCGGGTGGGCCGCGTCAGCTTCGTCTCCCCATCGAGGGCTTACCGCCGACGGCGAGTTCGTCGGGCCGGGCGTGGCGGACCTGGGTGCTGCCCTCGATCCCGGCCACACTTCGAAGCCTGCCGCCCCACCGGCTCGCGGCCGCGTTCGCGCAGCAGCTGAC
>JAGXST010000256.1 GCA_018335555.1 Actinomycetota bacterium
CCGGAATCGTCCGCGACACGTTGGCCGCCTCGAGCAGATCCACATGCGGCGGATCCAGCAACGTGCCACCCGACGTCGAGAACACCCAATCACCCGGCGCCAACGCATCCTCACCCGAGAACGTCGCCACACCAGCAACCGTCGCCACCGACTCGTCCGGCAACGACGCATGATGCGCCGTCACCGTCACCGGCTGCAACGCACCACCACCAACCGACGACACCACCGACACCGCAACCGTCCGCGGCGTCGCCGTCAGGATGCGGTTGACGGTGGTGGTCGTCACCGATCCGTCCGCGAGGGTCCGGACGAGCGTGCGACTTTGGGTGTCGTCGGTCTCGTAGCCGGTGGCCGTGAACGTGAGGTCATAGGTACCGACCGGCAGGACCTCGAAGACGTAGTTGCCGCTGGTGTCCGTCGTCGTCGTGGCGAACTCCGCGTGTACGCATTCGTTCGGGTCGGCCGGACCGGTGTTGTCGCAGGTCGCGGTGACCATGACGTTGTTCAGAGGTATGGAATCGACCGATGTCGCGAATGGGATACCGGTGACGGTGCCACTGATGGCATGGAAGTCGACGAGGGTGACGTCGCGCTGGCGGTTTTCACCGAAGCCAATGGTCCGCGTCGCATCTGGTGCCGCGGCACTGGCGTCGGCGAGCACGATCTCGAGCACGGCGCGTGTGGTCGGCACGGTCAGCCCGGCGTTCTCGAACTCCTCGAAACGCACCGTGTAGTCGCCCGGTGGCAGATCGGTCAGGTTGTAGGCGACCGGGCCGGCCGTCCCGTCCACGACGACCTGTGCCTCTTGCACCAGGCTCGCGCCGCGCAGCGCCGTGACTCGGACATGCCCGAGGCCGACGCCGGAGATCGTCCCGCTGATCGAGGCGGGCGCCGCTCGGACCAGCACCTGGCCGAGGTTGCGCTCGGTGCCGTCAGTGACCACGACGTCGGTGACGGTGCGGGTCTCGTGCTCCGGGTCGGCCAGGGCGATCGCGACGCTGTACGTGCCGGCGACCAGTTCCACCGTGTTCGGGAAGGCGAAGGCGCCGACAGCAGACGTCGTGGTCACGTGACTGGTGGCGTCGGTGCACTGGCCAGGCGTGTCGCCGGGGTTGACGCACGTGGCGGTCACGGTGGCGCCAACAATCAGGTCACCCAGCTCCGGTGTGGCGTCGTCGAACTCGCCGTCGATCAGGGTGCGGGCGGTGCCCACGATCGAACCATGCCGTGGCATGATCACGGACCGGGTCTCACCACCCGCGGGCAGGACGCCGCGGGCGGTACCCAGCGGTTGGTCGATCCAGCCGGTCTTCGTCACGGCCACCGAGTAGTCCCTGCCTTCGCGCAGCCCGTTGAAGCTCACCCGTCCGTCGACACCGGTCAGCTCCGGGCCGCCCACGGCAGAGTCCGACCCACCGGTGTGCCGGTACAACTGCACGCTGGCGCCGCTGACGAGCGCCCCAGCGGCGGCCTCGCGCACCTCGAAGACGAGTGCCTCCTGCCGGTCCAGCACAAGTGTTGTTGAGGCCGGCCCGCCAACCGGGACAGCCGTGTCGAGGGCGACATCGGTGACATCGAAGTGGGCCGGAGTGGCCGACCCGGCACCGATGGTCGTCAGCACCCACTCGTTCGTGCCGGACGGCGCGAGGAGGAGCGTGAGCTCGTACCCGCCGCCCACGGCGGCCGCGCTCACGGCATCGAGGTCGTAGCGCCCGTTGTTCACGAACCCGGTCAGTTGGCCGGCAGCAGGGGACGCCGTCACGGTGATGCCGGACAGATCGGGGGTCGCAACAGTGCTGGACGTGATGGTGAGGACCACCGCCACGGGCGCGGCGGTGAGCACGATCGCGTCGTCCTCGATGACAGCGGCCTCCAACGAGCCACCCGGTGGGACGACGGTGAAGCTCGTGCCGTTCAGGGTCAGGTCGCTGGTACCGACCGGCACCGACAGCGTCCCGGTGTCGTAGCCGTCGGCCTCGAACGCAAGCGTCCACGACGTGGGGCCGTCCACGGCATCCGGTGGGACGTAGGCGTCCCAGGCGCCTCCAGCGACGCTGACGGTGGTGAACACCGGCCCGTCCACGACCTCGAGCGTCGACGGCGTGACCTCTACACCGCCGAGGAGGTCGCGACCCGTCGCCGCTGCGTAGTCACGGCCTTCAGCGAACCCGGAGAGCCGTACGTACGGCGACAACGTCAGCGTCGCCGTCGGCGCACTCACGTCGTCGGCGCCGAAGACGATGGACGCGGGCGTAGCCGCATCGAGATGGGGGCGCTGCGGCAACTCGGCGATGGAGGGGGCGTCGACGGTGGTGACCGTCCACGGTCCCGGCGCGAGCACCAGCGTTGCCGTTCCATCCACGGCCGACACGTCGTCACGGTCGTACGCCGCGACGGCGGGCGGTTGTGTGGCACCGCCCGTCCAGGTCGCCGCGACCTCGATGCCGGTGAGGGGGGCGTTGCCGGTGGCGGCGGTGCGCACGTTGATCTCGACCTCGACGGGTGTCGCGGTCAGCACCAGTTCCCCTGCGAGCAGGACGGGCAGGATCCCGCCGCCGACGGCCGTGAGTGCCGATACGTCCGCGGGCGCGGCGACCTCGAGATCGCCGCTGCCGACCGGGACGTTGACCGTCAGCGCCGCACCGTCATAGCGGTCCCGCGCAACGGTCAGCACCCAGTCCTGCGGACCAGCCACCGGCGGCGGCACGTACACGTCGAACTGGCCGGGGGTGCCGACGGTCGCCGAGGTCGCGGCACTAGGGAACAGCGCAGCGCCTTCCGCGGCGCCGGTCGGGGTGACGACCGCGCTGCCCAGGGGCGTCGTCGTCGCGCCGTCGAAGTTGCGACCCGCCACGACCCCGCGCACGCGGACGTACGCCGCGAGAACGAACGACTCAGTACCGGCTGCGTCGCCGGCGACCAGACTTACCGTCAGCGGCTCTCCGTCGCGGTGAGGGCGCGGCGCGAAGCCGGCCGTCTCCGTGCCCGCCGTCGTGACCTCCCAGTCGCCGGGCGGGAGCACCAGGTTCGCCAGACCGCTCGCGTTGGTCTGGGCGGTGAAGACGTAGCGTGCGTCGTCGTCTTCGAGGGGTGCGGGATCGCCGCCCGTCTCCGGTACGAACACGGCCTCGACGGTGACGCCCTGGAGCGCAGCACCGGCTTGAGACGAGGTCACGTCCACGGTCGTGGTGATCGGCGTGGCGAGCAGGTCAATGTCGATGGCGGTCTGCGTCTCGGTGAACCGGATCACGGGGAACGTCGTGGTCGGCGACGGCTCGACGAGGTCGTCGTAGCCGGCCGCTTCGAACGTCAGGCGGTACTGGCCCGTCGGCAGGATCGTGAACTCGTACGCGCCGAGTGCGTCGGTCGTCCGGGTGAGCGTGCTGCCGACCGCACACGGTCCCACGATGCAGGTCGCGGTGACGGTCACGTCCTCGAGCGGTCGGCTCGGCGCACCGGCGGTGGCGAAGTCCACTCCGGTCACGGTGCCGAACAGCGCCGGGTACTCCGCCGTGAGCTGGACGTCCGCGCCGGTCACGGCGGCGCCGGGCGCGGGGCTGCGCAGGATCTCGTGGATGCGACGCGACGTCTCGACCGGCGTGCCGCCGACGTCGACGTACTCCTCGAACCTGATCACGAGGTCGGTCGGTGGCAGGCCCGCGAGCGTGTAGGTCCCGTCGGGTCCGGTGAACACCGCCGTATCGTTGGTCACACCGGCGATGGCGGTCGGTGGGTCCGTGCCGTTGTCGCGCCAGGCGCTGACCCGGACGTTCGCCATCGGCGACGGCGTGGCTGCGTCGTCGGTGACGGTGCCGCTGACACTGGCCCGCGACAGGCGGAGTTCGACGTCGGGGGCCAGGGTCTGCGCGGTGGCGTCGGCGATGGTCACGTCGACGAGGGTGGTGTCGTGGCCGGCCGCCGTGAAGCGCAACCGGTAGTCACCGGCCGGGATCTCGTCGGTCGCGGTGAAGGCGAAGTTGCCACCCGCCACCGTCGTCTTCGGGGCGACTCCGGCGACGACCGTGCCGTCGAGGTTCAGCAGCGTCACCGTGGCACCCACCAGTGGGGTGGGCGTGACGTCCGCGGACAGCCACGACTCGACCGTGCCCGCGACCGCGCCGAAGCGCACCAGCGCACGGCTGACGGTCGCGTTGACGTCGTTGATCTGGAACACGACGTCGGAGCCGGTGAACGGGTAGTACCCGTCCTTGTCGATGGCGAGGTGGTAGCCGCGGTCCGGGCCACCGCGCAGCGCGGTGAAGGACACCCCACCGACACCGTCGGTGAGTACGGCCGTCCCGACGACCGTCCCGTCGAGGTACAGCTCGACCGTCGCATCGCCGACAGGCGTCGTAGTGGCGGCGCCCACCGGGAAGGTTTCGGTGACGGTCACGGCGAGGCTCAGCGAGCGGTCGACGAGGTAGGCCCCGTCGCCCGAGCCGCTGGCGATCGGTACCGCCGTGACGGGGTTGCCCGGCAGGATGTCGACGTCACCGCTGGTGAAATCGAAGATGCCCGGGCCCGTGACGACGAGCCGGTAGCCGTCCGGCGGCGTCGCCGCGAACTGGAACACGAGACGATTGCCCGCGACCGCCACAGCCGGCGGGTCGATGGCCGGTCCCAGCGAGTCGTCCGCCAGGATCGGGCGCAGCTGGACCGTCAGACCGCCGAGCACGCCGCCCGGGTCGGCGCCACCGGGCACCAACCCGACGCTGCCAGTCACGATCCGGGGCTTGGCCTGGATCCGTAGCGGCGTGTTCTCCCCGCGGACCGGTATCACCGTCGTTTCCGAGTCGGGGGCGACGGTGAACACTTGATAGGCGGCCGTCTCGTCGGTCTCGATCGTCAGCGGTTCGCCCTGCAGGAACCGGACGACGGCGCCGTCCCCGTCGCGGGCCTGCACGATGCCACCGACACCGCTGACGAGTTCGACCTCCTTGTAGAGCGGGAAGACGCCGCCGCCCTCGAAGACGTACTCGGTGATGCCGCGCACGGTGAACGGGATGTTCTCGACGGCCGGGATGCGTCCGCCGGCGGAAGTCTGCGTGAACAGCTCGAACGTGACGGGGATCGGTGCGGCGTTGAGGACGGCATTGGTGACACGGGTCTCGCCGAAGGTCAAGCCCGTGAGCTGGTTGCTGCCCACGTAGTCGTACTGCAGCTCCTCGTTGTTGTAGAAGCTCATCTCGAATTCGCGCAGCAGGTTGACGTCGTCGGGAAGCACACGGTTGATGCGGTACACGCCGGGGGGGAGTCCGTGCTCCGGCCCATAGCTCAGGCGGGGACCCAGTCCGGGCGGCGGCGTCTTTGCCGCGCCGTTCTCGATCATCGCCAGCGAGATGCCGAGGTTGACGGTGACGTCGCTGGCGTTCTGGTAGGTCGCGGCGTTCGGGAAGCTCGCAAGGCCGTCGAGTGCGCCCCGGACGAACGCCTCCGCATCGACGTTGAGGAAGCCGTCCGCGCTGGGTTCGCGGACCCGGCCCTCGATCACGGCATAGCGACGGGCGCGGAGGTCGAACCGACTCGTCTCACCCGACGTGACCGACACGTCGCGGACCAGCTGCTGGTGGTCGAGCGGTACGACACCGGCCCGAGCCCTGCGCTGCGCGTCGGTCGCCGCCTGGGTGGCGATGTCGGTCTCGTTCGCGGGCGTGATCACCTGGTACTCGCCGGTCCCGAACGCCCGCGGGATGGTGATGTCGCCAGTCGCGCTCACCGTTGCGCACAACCCTTGCAGGGTTTCGCCGGTCGTACCGGCCGAGCCGATGCGCCAGCGCCCGGCAGCGTCCTTGCGCGCGGTGCAGTCGGTGACCCCCGACGTCGTCGTACGACGGGTCCGCCAGGTCGTGTCGGTGGAGCCCTTCTTGGTGATGAAGACCTGCGCGCCCGCGATCGGGAACTCGGCACCGTCGGTGACGCGGAGTGCCATGGTGGCCAGCGGGGTCAGTACGACCGTGCCGGCGTCGGTCACACCGTTGCGGTTGATACGCACGACGTGATCGAGAACTTCGTAGCCAGCCGCGTCGATGCGCAGCGTGTAGGCACCGGGCCGCAGCCCGGTCAGCTTGATGCCCCCCTCGGCCAGCAGTTCGGCCTTGGCCTGCGGCTGCTTGAGCACGCTCAGCCTGGTGTTCGGCGGGAAGACGAAGTCGGCCTCGGTGTCGCTCGCCGAACGGATGACGGCGACGATCTCGCCGACGGCGTCGTCCATCTTCGGCAGCAGGCGCAACTGCACGCGGTGGTTGGATGCGGGCGTGAGCGGGCGGCCCTCGGGGCCGATGGCGGCTGCGGTCACGGCATCGAAGGCCGCGTCGTCGGGGATGTTGACCACGTCACCCGCGGCGAGGCTGACCTCGTAGAACTCCGGGAAGTAGCCCTGCCGCTCGAACGCCAGCGTGTACTCCCCCGCGGTGGCGCCGGAGATCTGGAACGACCCGGTGTCGGTCGCGGTGGTGGTGCGGTAGGTCCCAGCCTCGCCGATCAGCGACACGCCGACCCCGCCGCACAGGCCGGGCCGCGCGCTGGCGAGGGCATCCTCGTCGTTGGCGTCGGGGTACTCGCAGCCGTCGCCGACCTGCTGTTCGACGATGCCCTGCACGATTGCGGTGGCCGGCGTGAGGTCGCGCACGTGCAACATCACGTCGCCGCGGTCGACCGTCACGGACGTGGTCTGGGTCATCCACCCGTCGGCGGACAGGGTCACGTCGTAGTCGCCGTACGGCAGCGCCGGGAAGTCGAAGAACCCGGCCAAGCCGCCCACGGTCAACGTCGTGGTGGTGCGCTCGGCGTTGTCACCCGAGATCTGCACCGTGACCGCGCCGACACCCTCGCCACGGTGCGACACCTGGCCGCGGACCGTGCCGAGGTCGCCGACCATGACCGTGTCGAGGCCGGACAGTCGCTGGCCACCCTCGATCGCGTCGATGCGGGTCGCGGTCGCATACCCGCGCTTGACCACGATCACCTGGTAGGTCGACGGCGTCGCCAGGCCTTCGAGGGACCACGTGCCGACGCTGCCCTCGGTGGCCGAGGTGGTCTGGAACGTGAACACGCCGTCGGTGACGGTCACGGTGGCACCGCCGACCCCACGGCCGCCGTCGTCGGTCACCCGACCGCTCATCCCACCGTCGGCAGGCACCAGCGCCATCGACAGCTCGAACTCGGGCGTTTCCGCGGTGGTCTGCACCACCTGCGAGGCCAACTCGAACCCGGAACGGACCGCGGTCACCCGGTAGTACGCGGGCGCGGCCAGCCCACCGGAGAAGCGGAACCGGCCGCCCTCGTCGGTCGTGGTCGCGATCTTGTCGATCACCGAGCCGACCATGGTCGCGACCGGTGTGAGCGCGGCCAGCTTGGTGCCGCCCGCGCCGGAGGTCGTGCCCGCGTCGCCGAACGCGATCCGCTCGATGACGACCTCGGTCCCGGAGGGGTCGGTCGGGCCCTCCACCGTGCCGGCGACGGCGATCGGCGGTCCACCGGCCTCGGCGTCGCCGGCCTCGCCGTCACCCTCCGCGGCGGCACCGTCCTCACCCGCCGCACCATCCTCGCCGGCGGCTGCCTCGCCGTCGTCCTCCCCGGCGGCGACGTCGACGGCCGGGTCGATCGCCGGCTCGGCCGTCATGCGGCCATGGACGTACACCACGGCCGCGGCCCAGACCGCCAGCGCCGTCACGGCGGCGACGAGCTTGAACACGAGCGGCGGCAGGAACGGCAGTTGCGTGTAGGTCGCGGTGGCGGACACGGGCACGCCGTTGCCGCGGACCCGGATCAGCGCGCCGTGGCGGACCACACCGAACCAGGAGCGCTTGTGCCGCCTGATCCTGGTGGGGACCCGCACAACCTCGCCGGCCTCGAGTTCGACCTCGTCGGCCCAGAACTCGACGTCGACGTCGTTGCCCGACCCCTCGAGCAGGACCGAGACCGGATGTGCGGCGGTGTTGCGCAGCACGGCGTCGAACTTGCCGGCGCCACGCCCCCGCACGGCCGACGGCTTGAGTTCGAGCAGCACGTCGGGCGGGGCGCCGACCACCACCACGGTGGAGGCGGACGCGGGCGGGTGGTAGCCGTCGGGGTCGGAGACCGTGATGCCGATGCGCTGCTCGCCAGGCAGGGCGTCGCCGCTGACCTGCAGGCGCACGACGGTGTGCGAGGAACCACCCGGCGCGATCGCGACGATCGCCTCGGGGAACGACACGAGTGCGGGGTCGAAGCCACTGACCCCGACCGTGGGCGACAGCAACTCTTCGCCGTCGTTGACGACGGTGACGAGCAGGTCGACGTCCTGGCCCGGGGCGAGCTCGCTGAGCTCGGGCGACAGCGAGATCTTCATCGCAGCGTCCAGGGCGGGGTGAACCGCGCGGGAGCGATCACAGGTCGAACTCCACGTTCACGGCCTCGCCGGGCCTGAGGAAGACGGTTTCAGATCCCACCGGCGGTCCCCCCGCCGGGACCTGGAACTCGACGATGTAGGTCTGGGGCGCATCGAGCGCCTCGACCGTGAAGACGCCACCGGCGCCGGTGATCGTGGTGCGCACGGCCGACCCCGGATAGCCGCCCTGGGTGTAGATGGTCACGCCGACGCCGGCCTCGCCGACCCCGTCGCGGGTGAACACCCCCGTGATCCGGGCCTGCTCCTCGAGCTGGATCCGCGGAGCCGTCACCGTCTCGCCGGCCCGCAGGTCGATCAGCAGCGTCTGCGGGGTCGAGCCGGCGCGGCGGAAGGTCAGCGTGTACGCGCCGGGCGGCACCCGGTCGAACCCGTAGGCACCGAGCGGCGCGTCGGAGCTGATCGTGTTCCGGGTCACACCGGAGCGTTCCAGCGTGATCTGCACGCCGCTGACCGGCGTGTCGTCGCTGTTGGCCACCACGCCGTTGATCGAGGCGTTCGCACGACCGAGGACGGCATCGACGCCGGTCCGTCGCGACTCGGGGCCGGCGACGAGGTCGACCGACAGTGCCTGGGTCTGGCGGTCCTCGTCCCGGAACGTGACGGTGTAGGTGCCGGGAACGGGCAGGCCCTCGAGGTGCCATGCGCCGACCTCGCCGACCGAGAGCGACTCGGTGGTCCGTTCGAAGTCGGCGCCGCCCACGGTGATCGTGACCCCGCCGAGCGGCGTGCCGTCGGGGGCCGACACCGTGCCGGCGAGGCTGCCCCGGTCGGCGGTCATCACGATGGTGAGGTCGTCGCGCCGCTGTTCGGCCTCGAGCGTGAGCGTCACGGTCTGGTCGAAGTAGCCGGGCGCGGTCACCGTGATCGTGTAGGTCGACGGGGTCGCGAGGTCGCGAAGTTCGAAGAAGCCGTTGGTCTCGTCTCCGCTGAGCGAGCGGGTCTGGGTCTGCGCCGCACCGTCGGTCGCGGTGATCGACGCGCCACCGAGGGGCGTACCCGCCGTGTCGACGATCGAGCCGGACAGCACGCCGTCGCCCTTGCGCAGCAGCACCTGCAGGTCGTCGCGTGTCTCGCCGGGGCCGAGCGAGATCGTGCGCAGTTCGGTCGCGAAGCCGGGCTTGGCAACCTGCACCTCGTAGGTCGCGGGCGTCGGCAGGTCCGGCAGCAGGAACGCGCCGGACGCGTCGACGGCCATCGTGGCCACCACCGCCGGGACCGGCTCGACGTCGGAGCCCTCGATGGCCGCGGCCGGCAACTGCACGGTCACGACCGCGTCGGCCACGTCGGCGCCGAGCACCGTGCCGCCGACCGCGCCGGGGCG
>JAGXST010000257.1 GCA_018335555.1 Actinomycetota bacterium
GGCAGGGGCGTGCCCCCGCCGCTCACCGCGAGCGTCGCCCTGCCCCGCTCCCGGACGGCGTCGCTCAGCCGTGCGGCGATGACCGCCGCGACGCGACGGGCCAGCGCCTCGACGGGAACGATCACGACCTGCACCCCGGTCCCCTGGCCTGCGCGGGTCACGGCCCGCCCGTCCGGGGGTCGTGCCAGACGCCATGGCCCTGCAGCAGGTCAGCGGCGGCGGGCGGACCCCAGCTCCCGGCCGGGTAGGTCTCGACCGGCGGCGGCCGTTCCAGCACCGGTGCGACGATCCGCCACGACTCCTCGACACTGTCGGCACGGGCGAACAGCCGCTGGTCGCCTTCCATCGCGTCGCCGAGCAGCCGGGCATAGGCGTCGTCGCGCACGCCGTCCTGCTGCTCGTCGTAGCGGTAGGCGAGCTCGACCTTGCGGCTGAACAGGTCGTCGCCGGGTTCCTTGATCTGCACGCTCAGACCGAGGCGCTCGTCGGGCTTGACCTGGAAGACGAGGTGGTTCGGGTGAGGGGCCGGCGCGTCCTCCCGCGCGAAGAACAGCCGCGGCGGGCGGACGAACTCGACCATGACCTCCGTGGCGGTCACCGGCAGGTTCTTGCCGGCGCGGATGAAGAAGGGCACCCCGGCCCACCGCCAGGAGTCGATGTGCGCCCGCAGGGCCACGAACGTCTCCGCCTGCGAGTCGGGCGCGACGCCCGCCTCGTCGCGATACCCGGCGACCTGACCTCGAACCACCTGTGCGGGCTCGAGCGGCGGCATGGCCCGCAACACCTTGGACCGTTCGTCGCGCAGCGCGGCTGCGTCACTCGACGACGGGGGCTCCATGGCGACCAGCGTCAACAGTTGCAGCAGGTGATTCTGGACGACGTCGCGCAGGGCCCCGACCTCGTCGTAGAACCCGCCGCGGCCCTCGACGCCGAAGTCCTCGGCCATCGTGATCTGCACGTGGTCGATGTACTGGCGGTTCCACACGGGTTCGAGGAAGACGTTCGCGAACCGTAGGACCAGCAGGTCGAGTACCTCCTCCTTGCCGAGGAAGTGGTCGATGCGGAACACCCGGGACTCGTCGAAGTGGTCCAGCAGGCAACGGTTGAGTCGCTGTGCGGAGGCGAGGTCGCGACCGAAGGGTTTCTCGATCACGACCCGCCCCCGCTCGTGGAGGCCGGCTTCGGCCAGGCCTGCGACGACGGTCTCGAACACGCTCGGTGGGATGGCGAGGTACAGCAGCGGATGATGACGACCCTCGAGCGTCGTCACGAGCCTCTCGTAGGTGGCGCGGGCGCCGTAGTCACCCTGCACGTAGCGCAGCGACCCCACCAGTCGGTCCGCCGCCCGACGCTGGCCGTCGGTGTCCTTCGGCAACATCGAGCCCGCATGCGCGCGCAGCTCGTCGTCGCCCCATGCGGAGCGACCGATGCCGACCACCGTGTCGGGCAGCCGGTCCTGCTCGGCCAACCGTTGCAGTGCCGGGAACAGCTTGCGGCGGGCGAGGTCGCCCGACGCCCCGAACAGCACGATCGCGTCGGAGATCTGCTCGTCGGTCGTCACCGTGCCTCCGTCGCTCGCCGGCCGACACGCAAGCAGCTTGCGACCGGGACGGGAAGCCGACGACCGCTCCGCGGCCGGGTCCGTCCGGCCCCACGATCCTTCGCGGGTCTGCTTGCGTGCACTGCACGGAAGACAGCGAGGCGCACATGACGTCGGACGACCTCGGGCGCGAGGTGGCCTCCGGCGTCGCCTGGCCGGCGTTGGCACTCGAGGGCTGGCGCAACACCAAGGACACATTGCACCGGTACTGCCAGATGGTGGGCAAGGTCCGTCTGGCACTGGCGGCGTTCCTGCCCCACTGGTGGCACGTCACGCTGTACGTGACCGTCGACGGTCTGACCACCGGGCTGATGCCGGTCGCCGACGGGCGGACGCTGGAGGTGCGGCTGGACCTGCGCAACCACGTCGTCCGGATCGCCGACAGCCTCGGGCAGGTCGAGCAGTTCGCATTGCTGCCGCGCTTCGCGTGTGCCGACTTCCACGACGAGTTGTTGGCTGCGCTGGCCAGACTCGGGGTCGTCGTCGACGTGGACATGACCCCCTACGACCTCGACGGCCCCGCCTTCGGCGAGGACTACGACAACGACACCTACGACGGGGACGCCGTCGTCCGGTTCGCCCAGGTCCTGCGCTCGAGCACCGTGGTGCTCGAGGAGTTCGCCGGCCGGTTCAGCGGCAAGCAGAGCCCGGTACACCTGTTCTGGCACAGCTTCGACCTGGCCCACGCACGCTTCTCGGGCCGGCGCGCCCCGGTGAGGGCCGGTGCCGGCACCGTCGAGGCCGAGGCGTACTCCCACGAGGTCATCGCCTTCGGGTTCTGGGCCGGCGACGACCGGGTCCCCTACCCCGCCTACTACTCCTACACCGCCCCGGCGCCGGCCGGGCTGACCGCGCAACCGTTGACCGCGTCCGAGGCGTCATGGAACGAGGCGTCAGGCACGGCGACGCTGCCCTACGACGCCGTCCGCACCGCCACGGACCCGCGCGCAACGCTCCTGCAGTTCTTCGAGGATGCCTACCGTGCCGGGGCACGTGCGGCGGGCTGGGACCTCGACGACCTCGCCACGCGAGCCGCACCCTGACGCGTACCGCCACCACTGCACGATCAGAACGGCACCTGCTGGGTGAGCAGCCCGTGACCCGGTGCGCGACCCGACAGGATGCGGCAGAACTCCACGGCATCGAGGGTGATCTGCTCACCGTCGTCGCCCGCGACGAACCGGCCCCCCGCGGGCCCGGTGAGCTCGAGGACGAAGTGCTGGCCGTGCCGTCGGGCCCACTCGGCGACGACGTCGGCCACGATCCGCCCGTCGTGGTCGGGCGTGAGCACGAGGTCACGACCGGTCGCGCGGGAGATGTCGACCCGGTGCATCCACGGGTCGCGCGTCAGGATCGTGTCGAACAGGTAGCCCAGTCGCCATGTCTCGGGATGGCCATCGACGTTCTCCTTCATCGGCATCGCCTTGAGGATCGCCGGCGCCCCCGCCCGCCACCGGGCGGCTGCGGGCCCCCGCTTCTCGATCGCGGCGATGAGTTCGTCGGTCGTCAAGCCGGCGTTGTCCGCGACCTGCAGCGCGGTCATCGCGTCGATCATGACGCGGCCCTCGGCCTTGGCGGCTCTCGTGGCGGCGAGCACCCGCTTCACCATCGAACGCAACGAGGTGAAGTCGCTCAGCATGCCGACGCAGTGCCCAGCCATCGCACGCACGTCCCACAGGGAGCAGTCGGTCGGTCGTGTCCAGTCCGTGGCGGGGAGGGTGCGCAGCTGTCCCGCGAGCCGCTGGTACTCCGTGGCTGCGAGCAGCTCGGCATCGGCCCGGCTGATCGGCGGGACCGCTTCGATTCGGGTGTCCATCATCGTCTCTGGCCCTCTCGATTGGCCGGGTGCGCCCGCGCCCGGCTGCTGACGTGCGCGACGAACATGTCGACCGCCTCGTCGACCAGGCGGATCCAACGATCCCCTCCCGGGTCGTTCGAGATCTGCTGGTCGGCGAGTCCGGTCCCGATCGCGGTGAACAGGTCGATGTCTCGCGGGTCGTCGATGCCGAGCGATGCGAGGTGCGCCTGGATCGCCGCCAGGCTGTCCACCGAGATGGCGAACGACTCGGCCGATGGCTCGAATTCAGGGATGGGCCGCTGGAACATCAGCTGGTAGCGGACCGGGTCCTGCGTGCAGAACTCGACGAAGTGGCGGCCGATGGTCCGGAGGTCGGTGTGCAGGTCGCCGACCAGTTCCCACGCCGCCTGACCGGCCGCGAACTGGCGGCAGCCCTGGGCGAACATCGCGTCGTAGATGGCGTTCTTGCCGTCGAAGTAGGTGTACAGCGATTGTGGCCGCATCCCGATCTCGGCGGCCAGTTCCCGCAGCGACACCCCCGCGAGGCCCGAGACACCGGCGAGACGCCAGGCCGTGGCGACGATCTCGTCGACCGTCTCCTGATGCCGTTCGGCTCGCCTGTCACGCATCGGTTCTCCTAACATCATTCGGAGCATCCCCTCCGGGCAGGCGACTGTCAAGGGGTCCGATCCAACGAGGAGACCGCGGACAGGCCACGCGCCGCTGCGACCGGGGTCAGGCGGGCAGCATGATCCGGAAGTCGCTGCCGACGGGATCGGCACGCTGGGCCGCGACATCGCCCTGCATCGCGTGGACCAGGGTGCTGACGATGTGCAGGCCGAGTCCACTGCCGGGCACGCTGGTGTCACCGCGGGCGAAGGGCGCGAAGACGTCGACGCCGTCGGGCAGCCCCGGTCCCTCGTCGCGGATCGAGAGCGCAACGCGTCCGGCCGGGGTGGGCTCGGCACACAGGACCACCCGCCCGCCGTCGGGCGAGTACTTGACCGCGTTCTCGACCAGGTGCTCGATGACGATCCGCAGGGCCCGCCGATCCGCGACGGCGCTCAGGCCGTCGGCCACGACGACCTCGAGGTGGTGTCGGGTGGAGAGGCTGCGCAGGCTGCTCGCCAGCTCGTCCAGGAAGGGTCGCAGCTCGATGGTCTGCAGGGCCAGGTCGGAGGCGATGACCTGCCCCGTGGCCTCGTCGAGCAGTTGGGTGATCTCGGCCGCGACCCGTGTCGACTGTTGCAGGATGAGGTCGACGGCGGTGGCGCTCTCCTGCTCGTCGAGGAGGCCGCTGTGCAGGGCGCTCGCCCAGCCCACGATCACGGTCATCGGGGTCTTGAGCTGGTGCTCGGCCATGGCGAGGAACTGTGCCCGCGAGCGCAACCGTTCCTCGGCCTCCACCGCCCGTGCCTCGCTCGCCTGGCGGGCCCGCTCGCGCACGATGACGTCGGAGATGATCCGCGAGAAGACCTGCAGCAGGTCCGCCGTCTGCTGGTCGACCGCCACGGCATCCGCACTGGCACCGCAAAGCGTCCCGTAGATCTGGCCGTCCGGCAGCGTGACGGGCGAACTCACGTAGGTCTGGATGCCGAGATCGGTGGCCGCCAGGCTGTCACCCCAGATCCCGGAGACCGCGTCGGTGAAGGCCTGGCCCGACTCGAGGGCACGGTGGCAGAGGGTGTCGGTCCACTCGACCTCGAGCCGTTCGGGGATCGTGATCGAGCCGCTGTTGAGCGCGAACCGGATGCGCTGCTGGTTGCGCTCCCAGTCGATCGAGGTCAGGTACGTCGAGGACAGCCCGGTCAGTTCCTGGAGCACCTGCAGCAGTGGCCGGGTCACCGACTCGAGGTCGGTGCCGGCGCCGGCCGCGGCCAGGCCGCCGCCGACGGAGTCGACCGGGTGGGACGGGTGGTTGGTCATCGCGTCAACGCTAGCTCGGCTTCGTCTGGACTGTCCGATTCGACCGGTGGGTGTCGAGCCACCGCATGAGGGGAGCTGCGGTCATCCCGTGGACCACCACGGACAGACTGATCGTGAACGCGACCACCGCCCACAGCTCGAGGTCCTCGGACATGTGCTCGCTGGAGAGCGCATAGGTCAGGTAGTAGATCGAGCCGACCCCGCGCACGCCCATCCAGGACGAGACCATGCGCTGGCGTGGGCCGAGTTCGGCCGCGCCCAGCAGCGACACCCAGGCCATGAGCGGTCGGACGAGGAACACCAGCGCCAACCCGACCGCGACCTCGGCCCGGCCGAGCTCGGCCAGCAGACCCGCGCTCATCGCCGCACCGAGCATCAGCAGCAGCACGAGCGTCAACATCGACTCGAGGTACTCGACCAGTTCGTGCAGTTCACGGTGGAAACCGTGGCCACGTTCCACCGAACGCATGGCGACGGCCGCCACGAACACGGCGAGGAAGCCGTACCCCCCCGACGACCTCGGTCAGCCCGTAGACGCCGAAGGTCGCCGCCACACCGAGCATGGCGTTGCCCAGATCGGCCACCCGAAACGACCCGACCTCGCTGCGGAACGCCATGCGCGCCAGCCCGTACCCGGCCAGCCCACCGACGACGACCGCGACCAGCAGTTTGCCCAGCAGCGTCCACAGGACCCACTCGGCGATCCAGTCGCCCATCGGCCCCCGGTCGATGAGGTAGAGGCCGAAGTACACGAACGGGAACGCGAGGGCGTCGTTGAGTCCCGCCTCGGACGTGAGGGTGAACCGGACCGGGTCCTCCGCCGGGTCCTCCTCCGCACCGTCCTGCGGATCCTCGGCGCCGTCCGCGACACGGTCCGCTTCGCTCCGGCCGGCGGTCACCGTGGGCGGGGCGACCTGCACCTCGGAGGCGAGCACGGGGTCGGTCGGCGAGAGCACCGCGCCCAACAGCACGGCGGCAGGCAGCGTGAGCCCGACCGCCCACCACCCGAGCAGCGCGACCGCGCCGATGGTCAACGGCATCGCGATGAGGAGCAGCCGCCACGTCGGCCCCCAGGTCCGCCAGTCGAGTGGCCGGTCGATGGCCAACCCGACGCCCATCAGCGAGATGATCACGCAGGCCTCGGCGAGGTGCGAGGTCGCGGTGGCGTCCAGGATGGGCCCCAACGAGTCCTGTTCCGGCATCAGTGCACCGGCGAGGGCACCGAACCCGAGGACGGCCATGGGGACGGAGAACGCGCGGCCGTGGACGAACTTGGGCAGCACGGTCGCCAACAGCAGGCCGACGCCGACGAGGAGGTAGACGAGGTTCGGGTTCACCGCGCGAATCTAGGCCCAGCCCCGAGCGCGCCCCCGTCACGCTCAGCGCCGTTCGGCCACCCCGTCCGCGCCGGCGAGCAGTTGGGCGAGGTGGACGCTGCGACGACCCGCCAACTGCGCGACCTGGGTGCGGCAACTGAAGCCGTCGGCCAGCACGACCGCCTCGTCCCCCGCGGCGCGAATGGCAGGCAGCAGGGCGGTCTCGGCAATCCGCATCGAGATGTCGTAGCGACCGCGTTCCATGCCGAAGTCGCCCGCCAGGCCGCAGCAGCCGCCGACCACCTCGACGGTCGCGCCGCACGCCGCGAGCAGGGCACGGTCCGCCTGCCAGCCCATGACGGCGTGGTGATGGCAGTGGGGCTGCGCGACGACGGTGACGCCGTCGAGCCGCGGCGGGGTCCAGTCGGGCCGGCGCCCGGCCAGCACCTCGGCCAACGTCCTGGTCGCCCCGGCAACGGTGCGCGCCGCAGGGTCGTCGTGGCCGAGCAGGTCCAGTGCGTCGTGGCGGAGCACCGCGGTGCACGAGGGTTCGAGGCCCACGATCGTCAACGCCCCACCAGCAGTGTCGACCTCGGCGGCCAGCGCATCGACCGTGCGACGCACCATCCGTCGGGCGGTGTCGAGTTGCCCGGTCGAGATCCAGGTCAGCCCGCAGCAGGCGTCCGCGTCGAACAGTCGGACGCGCAGGCCGGCGGACTCGAGGACCTCGACGGCCGCGTGCGCAACCTCGGGCGAGAACCGCTCGGTGAACGTGTCGACCCACAGCAGGATCTCCCCCTCCCCCGGGTCGGTGGGCGCCGGCCGTGCGGCGAACCAGCCGTGCAGGTCCGCGGTCGCGAAGGCGGGCACCGCGCGGCGACGGTCCACGCCCGCGACGGACTTCGCGAGCCGGTCCAGCAACGGAGCCCCCAGCAGGGCGTTCGCCAGCCGCGGCATCCGTCCTGCGAGCCGCGCCCATCGGGGCAGCCAACCGAGCGTGTAATGGGTCCGTGGCCGTCGACGGCGCCGGTAGGTCTGGTGCAGCACCTCGGCCCGGTAGGTCGCCATGTCCACACCGGTCGGACAGTCCGACGCGCAGCCCTTGCAGGCCAGGCACAGATCCAGTGCGTCGTGGACCTCCGGCGCCGCCCAGCCGCCGTCGAGGAGGCGGCCGTCGATCATCTCCTGCAGGACACGGGCCCGTCCACGGGTCGAGTCCTTCTCGTCACCGGTGGCGAGGTACGACGGACACATCACCCGACCCTCGGCCGCGTGGGCGACGGTGCACCTACCCACCCCGGTGCACCGGTGCACCGCGGCGGCGAAGTCGCCGCCGTCGTCGTCGTAGAGCATCGCGAGGCCCGTCGTCAGCCGTGGTCGCGTCGCCACGCGAACCGCTTCGTCGAGTGGGGCGGGGCGGACGAGCACGCCCGGGTTGAGCAGGTCGCCCGGGTCGAACAGGTGCTTGAACGCGGCGAAGAGCCCCAGCATCTGAGGTCCGTACATGATCGGGAGCAGTTCGCTGCGCGCCCGACCGTCACCGTGTTCGCCCGAGAGTGAACCGCCGTGGGCCGTCACGAGCTCGGCCGCCTCGGTCAGGAAGCGGCGGAACACCGCCGTGCCGTCCGCGGCGTCGAACGGAAAGTCGATGCGGACGTGGATGCAGCCGTCACCGAAGTGGCCGTAGGGCACCCCGGCCAGGCCGTGGTCGGCGAGCAACCGTTCGAAGCCGCGTAGGTAGGCACCGAGCCGGGCCGGTGGCACGGCGGCGTCCTCCCAGCCGGCGTGCGAGGGTGCGGCCGCCACGCGGGTCACCAGGCCGGCGCCGTCCTCGCGGATGCGCCACAACGCCCGGGCCTCGGCCGGATCGGTGATCACGCGGTGGTCCAGCGCGTCGGCGTCGGCGACCAGCGGCGCGACCCGGGCTGCGACCTCACCGGTCGACTCGCCGGCCAACTCCACGATCAGCCAGCCGCCCCCGCGCGGCAGGAGAGGCACCGGCCGGTTGCTCGCCCGTACGACCTCGACGATGCGGGCATCCATCCCCTCGATCGCGACGGCACCGTGATCGAGCAGCCCCGGGACGACGTCGGCGGCAGCCGCCATGTCGGGGTAGCCGAGCACGACCAGCGCGGTCGCGGTCGGGACGGGGACCAACCGCAGCGTCGCGGCGGCGGTCAACGCGCACGTCCCCTCGCTGCCGACCAGCGCGCGGGCGAGGTCGCCGCCGTGCTCGGGCAACAGGTGGTGCAGCCCGTAGCCCGAGACCTGGCGGCTGAAGCGGTCGAGTTCCGCACGTACCAGGTCGGCGTGGGCGGTGACGAGGTCCCGCGCGGCCGCCGCCGGACCTGCCGGAGCCCTCGTGACGTCGCCGGCGACGAACCGCTCCCCGGTGCCGGCAACCACGTCCAGGTCGATCACGTTGTCGACGGTGCGGCCATAGCCCAGTGCCCGTGAGCCGCAGGCGTTGTTGCCGACCATGCCGCCGATGGTGCAGCGATCGTGGCTCGACGGGTCCGGTCCGAACCGCAACCCGTACGGTGCCGCGGCCGCCTGGAGGTCGTCGAGCACGACCCCCGGCTCCACGACGGCCCGACGGGCCTCGGGGTCGACCTCGATGATCCGGGCGAGATGGCGCCGTACGTCCAGCACGATGCCCGGCCCGACCGCGTTGCCCGCGATGGACGTCCCCGCCCCGCGGGCCGTGATCGGCACACCGAGCGACCGCGACACCGACACGGCCGCGACGAGGTCGTCCCCATCACGCGGATAGGCGACCACGGCCGGTGGCACGCGGTACAGCGACGCGTCCGAGGAGTACTCGGCACGCCGCCGGGTCGAGGCGTCCGCATCGAGCCCGGCCGCCTGCAACCGCACCGCGACCTCGTCCGGCGATGGTGTCGTTGGGGGGGCGTGGGCCATGCCGTCACGTTAGGGCAGCCGACTACGGTGCCGTGCCCGCGGTCCCATGACTCGTGCAGCGCCGCCAGGAACGCTCGTGCCCCAACGCCTGCCCGTCACCTCCACCGTCGTCCTCGGCGTGGTGACGATCGTGGGGTTCGGGGCCTGGTTCTACGGGTACGGCGTCCTGCTCGACCCGATCAGGACCGACACCGGGTGGTCCGAGGCGGTG
>JAGXST010000258.1 GCA_018335555.1 Actinomycetota bacterium
CCCGGTGACACGGTCATCGTCGGCGTCAACGGCGTCTTCGGCGGCCGGCTCGCCGACATGGCCCGGCGAGCGGGCGCCGAGGTCGTCGCGCTCGAGGAGCGCTGGGGGCGGCCCATCCCGCCCGAACGGATCGACTCGGCGCTCAAGGCCCACCCGGACGCGAAGGCCGTCGCCGTCGTCCATGCCGAGACCTCGACCGGTGCCCATCAGCCGCTCGAGGAGATCGGGGCGATGCTGCGCGACACCGAGACGCTGTTCATGGTCGACGCGGTCACGAGCCTCGGCGGCCTGCCGCTCGAGGTCGACGCATGGGGGATCGACGCGGCCTACGGCTGTACGCAGAAGTGCCTGTCGGTGCCGCCGGGACTCGCGCCGATCACCTTCTCGGCCAAGGCGGAGCGGGTCATCGGCGCCCGGCAGACCACCGTGCGGTCGTGGTATCTCGACCTCGAGGGCGTCTACAACTGGTGGGGCCCCAACCACAGCTACCACCACACGATGCCCGTCACCGCACTGATGGGGCTGCACGAGGGGCTGCGGATGGTGCTCGAGGAGGGCGTCGAGGCACGGTGGGCCCGCCACGAGGAGGTCGGCCGGCTGTTCCAGGAGCACGTCCAGGACCGCGACGCCGTCCTGCTCGCGGAGGAAGGCTTCCGCCTACCGCACCTGGTCCCGCTCGCCTGGCCGGAGCACGTCGACGAGGGCGACCTGCGCGGCCGCCTGCTCGAGCGCTACGGCATCGAGGTCGCCGGTGGACTGGGTGAGTACGCCGGCAAGGCCTGGCGGGTCGGGCTGATGGGCGAGGGCGCCCGGCACGAGTACGTCGATCGGCTCCTCGATGCCGTCGACGAACTGCTCGAGTCATGACCACGCGGCAGCGGCTGACCTGGAGGTGGCGGGTCGTCGCCGCCCTCGTGATCGGCATGGTCAACCTCGGGCGCTGGCGCGTCACCGTGCAGGGTCTCGACCACGTCCCACGCGACGCCGGTGCCGTGCTCGCTTTCAACCACCACAGCTACCTCGACTTCCTCATGGTGGCGTGGGCGCCGGTCCGCCGGTTGAAACGGCCCGTCCGGTTCCTGGCCAAGCGCGAGATCTGGGCCAGCCGCTGGGTCGGGTGGCTGGTCCGCTGGGCCGAGGCGGTGCCGGTCGACCGCGGCTCGACGCAGGCTCGTGCGGGTGCGTTCGACGCGGCCGCCGCGGCGTTGCGCAACGGCGATCTGGTCGCCGTCGCGCCCGAGCAGACGATCTCGACCTCGTTCGACCTGTTGCCGCTGCGTACGGGGGCGGCGCGGATGGCGCAACTGTCGGGCGCGCCGCTCGTGCCGGCCGTCGGCTGGGGATCGCAGAGGATCGCCACCAAGGGCCGGCGGGCAAGGCTGGCGCCCGGCACGCCGATCGTCATCCGCTATGGAGAACCGCTGTTCGTCGCACCGGACGAGGATCCGGCCGAGGCGACCGAGCGGCTCCGGACGGCCATGGCCGAACTGCTCGACGAGATCCAGCGTGGCTACGCCGACGGCACGCCCGCCGGCGCCTGGTGGGTGCCGGCCCGCCTCGGCGGCTCGGCGCCGGCGCACGACGAGGTCCTGCAGGCCAACGAGCGCCGTTGGCGTGGTCAGGCCGGGTCCTAGCGGAGCGCCTCGCGGTGGCCCGCCTTCGTCGAGTACATGGCGACATCGGCACGGTGGAGCAGGCGTTCGACGTCGTCGTCGCGCTGGGCCTCGGCGGCTCCGATGCTGGCGCCGATGCCCACCTCGCCGCACGACAGCGGGTACGGGGTCCCCAGTTCACGGGTGATCCGGTCGGCCGTGGACCGGGCATCCTCCAGCGAGGTCGCGGGGCAAAGGACCACGAACTCGTCGCCGGCGAGCCGGGTGGCGAGGTCGCCCCCGCGAACGGCCGTCTCGATCCGCCTGGCCACGGCGGTCAACAGTTCGTCCCCCGCCGCGTGGCCGTGGGTGTCGTTGATGGCCTTGAACCCGTCGAGGTCGATGAACAGCACGCTCAGGGGTGTGCCGTCGCGGGCTGCACGCGCCAGGTCCCGGGTCAGGGCGTCAGTCAGGCTGGTGCGGTTCGGGAGCCCGGTCAGCGGGTCGTGGAGGGCGGCGCGCGCCAGTTCCCGCTCGGCCGCATTGCGCTCGATGAGCACACGGGCGAGCCGGGCCAGCACCAGGAGCACGCACAGCGTGGCCGCGCTGGTCGAGGCGATCTCCGCCAGGGTCATCTGGCGATGCAGGTTGCTGGCCGGCAGGGCCAGCAGTGCCAGGCCGATGGCCGCGAGCCGCCCCAACTGCCACTGCTTCGGGTCGACGGCCGTGGGTGCGGCGAGCGTCGCGAACGACGCGTGCGCGAGGCTCATGCCCAGCAGCCCGAAGGCGATGATCCACAGGCCGAGCACGAGCCGGTCGGCAGTCAGGTCCGGGTCCACGGTCAGGATCACCGTCGCGACCAGGTTGGTCGCCGCGGCACCGGTCATGCCCCAGGCCGCGGGCAGTCGATGGGCGCCGGTGATGAGCAGCCGGATGCAGGCGGCCAGGATCGGCGCCATGGTCAGCGGCATGGCGATGACCGCGACGCGGTGCACGAGCGACCCTGCGGGGCCCTGCAGCGACACGGTCACGATCAGAATCGTCGCCGCACCCACCAGCACGATCAGCGCGTCGATGCGCCCTTCCGGGTCCCCATCGGGGAACCGGCGCGTCGCGATGCCGTTGAGGGCGACCGCGAGCACCAGGAAGGCGACGGGGTAGAACAGCAGTTCGTACTGCTCCAGCAGGCTGTTGTCGGGCAGGAACAGCACCGTGAACTCGGCCAGCGTGCCGGCCAGCATGATGGCGGTGCCGACGAGCAGGCTGCGGCTACGGGCGTCGGGGGCCTGCCGCCGGGTCGCGATCCATGCGCCGGCGAAGGCCAGCGTGCCGAGGACGACCCAGGCGACCTCCTTCACCCCGCTTCCGCCCACCACGAGTACCGCCGGGAGGGCGATGGCCCCCGACGCGGCAGCCAGGAACCAGACTCGGTCGCGCATGGGGGCACCTGTCGGCCCTGCCGGCGGGGCCGATAGACCCACTTTTGCATACTGTCCGGTATGGCTAGCCCGCCTGCAGTGCGGCGATGGCCTCGGCCTGAGCGACCGTCCGGCGAGCCTCGTCGACGTGGAGGTTCTCGATCATCCGACCGTTCACCGTGACCACGCCACCCTGCCCGGCGGCCTGCGCGGCCTCCCACGCCTCGATGACCTCGCGGGCGTCGGCGACCTCGGCCTCGGAGGGTGCGAAGATCCGGTTGCACGGTTCGAGTTGGCGTGGGTGGATCAGCGTCTTGCCGTCGAAACCCATCTCGCGCCCCTGACGGCATTCCGCCTCGAACCCCTGGGCGTCGTCGAGGTCGTTGAACACCCCGTCGAGGATCACCTTCCCGGCCTCGCGCGCGGCGAGCAGCGCCCACGACAGCGCCGGCAGCAGCGGCGCACGCCCGGGCACCCGGACGGCCCGCAGTTCCTTGACCAGGTCGTTGGTGCCCATGACGAAGCCGGTCAGCCGTTCGGACGCGGCCGCGATCTCGGCGGCGTGCAGGATGGCCGACGGGGTCTCGAGCATCGCCCAGATCCGGGTGTGGTCGGGCGCCCCGGCGGCTTCCACCGCCGCCTCGATGGTGCGCACGTCCTCGACGGAACCGACCTTCGGGACCAGCACGGCGTCCGGGCCGGCGGAGGCCACGGTGCGGACATCGTCGGCGAACCAGTCGGTGTCGAGGCCGTTGACGCGTCCGACCAGCTCACGCTGGCCGTACTCGCCGCTGGCGATCGCGGCGGCGATTCGGTCGCGGGCGTCGGCCTTCGCGTCGGGGGAGACGGCGTCCTCGAGGTCGAGGATGAGGCCGTCGGCGGGCAGGCCCTTGGCTTTCTCGAGGGCACGCTCGTTGGCGCCGGGCATGTACAGCACGCTGCGCCGCGGACGGTAGGCCTGGTCCATTCCACGTGCTCCGAGACCGCTCACAGCGCGTACTCCTCGGCGAGGTCGGGGTCGCGTTCGGCCAGGGAGCGGGCGAGGTCGAGCACGACCTGGCACTGCTTGTAGGTGGCGTCGTCCTGCATCTTGCCGTCGATCATGACCGCGCCGCTGCCGTCGCCCATCGCGTCGACGACCTTCTTGGCCCACTCGACCTCGGCCGGCTCGGGCGAGAAGACCTTCTTGGCGATGTCGATCTGGACCGGGTGCAGGCTCCACGCGCCGACGCAGCCGAGCAGGTAGGCGTTGCGGAACTGGTCCTCGCAGGCGACGGTGTCCTTGATGTCGCCGAACGGACCGTAGAACGGCAGGATGCCGGCGACGCCGCACGCGTCGACCATGCGGGCCACGGTGTAGTGCCACAGGTCCTGCTGGTAGGTGGCGCGGTCGGCCTCGACGTCGTCGCCGGACGGATCCTCGCGCACGAGGTAGCCCGGGTGGCCGCCTCCGACGCGGGTGGTCTTCATGCGGCGGTCGGCAGCGAGATCGGCCGGGCCGAGCGAGAGGCCCTGCATCCGCGGCGAGGCGAGGCAGATCTCCTCGACGTTGGCCATGCCACGCGCCGTCTCGAGGATGGCGTGCAGCAGGATCGGTCGGGTCAACCCGGCCTTGGCCTCGAGTTGGGCGAGCAGGCGGTCGGCGTAGTGGATGTCGTCGGCGCCCTCGACCTTGGGCAGCATGATCACGTCGAGGCTGTCGCCGATTTCGCCGACCAGCGTGGTCAGGTCGTCGAGGATCCACGGCGAGTCGAGCGCGTTGACGCGCGTCCACAGCTGCGTCCCCGTGGGCGGATTCCAGGATCGGCCGACCTCGACCAGGCCGTTGCGGGCCGCCTCCTTGTTGTCCACCGAGACGGCGTCCTCGAGGTTGCCGAGGAGGATGTCGACCTTCGGTGCGATGTCGGGCACCTTCGCGACCATCTTCGGGTTCGACGGGTCGAAGAAGTGGATCATCCGCGAGGGTCGGAACGGGATCTCGCGCACCGGCTCGGGCGCACCGATCGCCAGCGGGCGGAAGAAGTCCTTCGGGCTGCGCATCGCGTCCTCCACGTCGAAGCATCTCGTCGGGACGCTAGGTCTGCACCGTGACCGGCCGGAAATCGAGGGCTGCCCCTTCGTCCGCGGCGACGGTGGTCTTCGGGGTCGGCGCCGGTTTGGAAGCGGGTGCCCCGGGCGACCACGATGCCCACAACCGACCAGGAGACGATACGGATGCCGACCCCCGACTTCGGCCGCTACCTCGACGACTTCGAGGTGGGCGACGTCTACAAGCACTGGCCCGGCAAGACGATCACGCAGGCCGAGGACATCCTGTTCTGCTCGATCACGATGAACCAGCACCCGCTTCACAGCGACGACAACTACGCCGCCGCCGCCACGCCCCACGGCAAGGCGATGGTGGTCGGCAACCTCGTGTACTCGATCGTGCTCGGCCAGTCGGTGCCCGACGTGTCGGGCCGCGCGATCGCCAACCTCGAGATCGAGTCGCTCAAGCACGCCAACCCGACCTTCCACGGCGACACGATCTACTCCGAGACCGAGGTGCTCGAAAAGCGCGAGTCGAAGTCGAAGCCCGACCGTGGCATCGTCAAGGTCCGTACCATCGGCTACAACCAGGACGGCACGATCGTGTGCGAGTTCGTGCGCAGCGTGCTGGTCCCCAAGCGCGGACACGGCTTCGACGGCCACCCCGGCCGGCCGGAACCACAGCGGGACTGACGAGGTCAGGAGATCGCCGTGCTGCTCCGCCGTCGCGGACTGACGGGGCAGCACTACGACCTGGTCGGCGCCGACGGCGAGGTGGCCGACGTCCTCCTGCGCCGCCTGCGGCAGGGCGGGACCGTCACGGCGTCCGACGGCTCGGGATGGCGCGTCGACCGCGCCCCGGGGTTCGGTGCGTGGCTGACGCGGCCGATCGATGCCGACGGGGGACCACCGATCGTCACCACGACCAAGGGATTCTCCCGCGAGCGCTACGAACTCGAGTGGGACGGCGGCCATCTCGTGCTCGTCCGTCGCCGTGGTTTCCACCGGCGCCGGATGGAGCTGCTCGACGGCCATGGCGCCGTGGCCGGCGACGTCGGACGGGCCACGGTCTGGACCGGCGCCTACGACCTTCGGCTGCCGACCTACCCGGACGCGGTGACAGCCACCATCGCCTTCCTCGTCGTCCTGCTGAACCGCCGCGACAACTCGGCCACCTGGAGCTGACGGTCGGTTCCCTCCGCCCGCTCTGCGCTCACCCGGGACGTGGCCGCCCCGGTGCACCGAGCTAGCTCGATGCTCCCATGTGCACATCAACGGGCGTGGTGCACGCGCGTGCGCCACGCCACCAGCGGAGGAGTCACCATGAGGGAGCAACAGCGGCACGGCCGACGGCGTCTGGGGGGCGTCATCGCGGCGGGAGCGGCGATGGGCCTGCTGATCGCGGCGCCTGCGGCAGCGAACCACGGCGAGTGGACCGCCAACCCCGGTACGACCGTCGAGGGCGGTGCCATCGTCATGGACACGACCGACGAGGCGCTGACCCCGGCCGGCACCTCCTACGAGAACGCCGATCTCGGCGTCGAGATCGAGTCGGGTGACGTGATCTCGTTCGCCTACGAACTCGAGGGCGCGACCTGCGGTGGTGGCCAGCCCCGCATCTTCGTCGAGGTCGGGGGCACCTACTCCAACACCTTCGACGGCAACCCCGACGGTTGTGGTGACGATGGTATGGGTGCCACCAGCGGCACCGTGACCTACGTCTACGACGGCCCCGACGGCACGATCGGTCACGCCGGCATCGTGTTCGACAACACCTCCAACCGTGGTGTCGCGACGATCACCGAGGTCACGATCGGCGACTACACGCTCGACGTGAGTGACGACGGGGAGGACGCCGACGACCCGACCACCAAGGACGACTGCAAGAACGGTGGCTGGGAGGACTACGGCTTCCGCAACCAGGGCCAGTGCATCCGGTTCGTGAACACCGGCCAGGACAGCCGCTGATCCAGCGGTTCAGGCCGCGCCGATGGGCGTGGTCGTGGGGCTACCTTCACCGGTCCCATGACCACGCCCGCTGCCGTCCCTGCCCCCGACCGGACCGCCACCGAGCCGATGGTGCTGGCGCGCGGCCTGGTGAAGCGCTTCGGTGACTTCACCGCGGTCGCCGGCATCGACGTGGAGGTGGCTCCCGGCGAGTCGTTCGGGTTCCTCGGCCCCAACGGCGCCGGCAAGTCGTCGACGATGCGGATGATCGGCGCGGTCTCGCCGGTCACCGAGGGGACCCTGCGGGTGCTCGGACGCGACCCCGCCGCCGATGGACCGGAGATCCGTGCCCGCCTCGGCGTGGTGCCACAGGAGGACGCACTCGACCAGGAACTCTCCGTCGAGGAGAACCTGCTCATCTACGGCCGCTACTTCGATCTGCCGCGCAAGGCGCTGCGGGAACGCATCGGCGAGCTGCTCGACTTCGTGCAACTGACCGACCGCCGCAAGGCGAAGGTGGAATCGCTCTCGGGCGGCATGAAGCGTCGCCTGGTCATCGCGCGGTCGCTGATCAACGACCCCGAGATGGTCCTGCTCGACGAGCCGACCACGGGACTGGACCCGCAGGCCCGGCACGTGCTGTGGGACCGGCTGTACCGGCTCAAGCAGCGCGGTGTCACGCTCATCCTCACGACGCACTACATGGACGAGGCCGAGCAGTTGTGTGACCGGCTCGTGGTCATGGACGGCGGCCGGATCGTGGCCGAAGGGTCGCCGAGGCAGCTCATCGAGACGCACACCTCACGTGAGGTCGTCGAGCTGAGATTCCCGGTGGGGGAGCAGGAGGCGGCGCTCGAACGGCTCGACGGACTCGGCGAACGCATCGAGGTGCTGCCCGACCGGGTGCTGGTGTCCACCGACGACGGTGATTCGACCCTGGCCGAGGTGATCGGGCGCGGTCTGACGCCCGCCGGGACGGTCACGCGACGCAGCACGCTCGAGGACGTCTTCCTCCACCTCACCGGCCGACGGCTGGTCGACTGATGGCGCGGTCGGTGACGCTGCGGGTCGTCGAGGGCCACGCCCGCCACTACCGCCACACCTGGCGCGGCACGACCTTCTCGGCGATCGTCACCCCGGTGCTGTTCCTGTCCGCCATGGGCCTTGGCCTGGGCAGCATGGTCGACAGCGGCCGCTCGGCGGCGCTCGGCGGTATCGACTACCTGTCGTGGCTGGCGCCCGGACTGCTCGCCGCGGCCGCCATGCAGAACGGTGCCGGCGACGGGTCGTTCCCCGTGATCGCCGGCATCAAGTGGCTCAAGACCTACGACGCCGCGCTCAACACGCCCGTGCGTCCGGCCGACCTCGCCCTGGGCAACCTCGTATGGGCGACGGCTCGGGCCGCGGTCGCGGCGCTGGTCTACGTGCTCGTGGCCACCGCGTTCGGCGCCATGTCGTTCGGGCGCGGCCTGTTGGCGACCGTGCCGGCGGTGGCGACCGCGGCCGGGTTCTGCGCGGCCATCAGCGCCGTCACCGCCCAGATGAGGACCGAGCAGGGCCTGGCGGCCATCCAACGGTTCCTGGTCGTACCGCTGTTTCTGTTCGCCGGGACCTTCTTCCCGGTGTCGCAACTGCCCGATGCCGTCGCCGGGTTCGCCTGGTTCGTGCCCCTGTGGCACGGGGTGGAGTTGTCCCGCGCACTGGCACTGGGCCGCGCGCCGACGGGGCCGTGGGCCGTGCACGTCGCGGTCGTCGTCGGCTTCCTCGTGGTGGGCGCCGCCCTCAGCGTGGCGAGTTTCCACCGGCGGCTGCACCGATGAGTGCGCCCGCCTCCCCGACCACCCCCGGTCGCGAGTCGGCGATGCTGCCGCTGCGCACCACGCCACCGTTGCTGCTGGGCCGCGGGGCCCGCCTGGTCGAACGCAACGTGCTGGCCTACCGCCAGGCGTGGCTGGTGTTCGTGAGCGGCCTGGTCGAGCCCGTGTTCTACCTGTTCGCGGTCGGGGTCGGCATCGGTGGTCTCGTCGGCGCCGTCGAGGTCGCCGGCCGTGGTGAGGTGCCCTACGGCGTGTTCGTGGCGCCTGCGTTGCTCGCGTCGTCCGCGATGAACGGGGCGGTGCTCGAGTCGACCTTCAACGTCTTCGGCAAGCTCAAGTGGGGCAAGCTCTACGACGCGATCCTGGTCACGCCCATGCAGCCCCGCGACGTGGCGGTCGGCGAGTTGACCTGGGCGCTGATGCGCGGCGGCATCTACGCCTGCGGGTTCCTGCTCGTCGCGTGGCTGAGCGGACTGGTGGTCTCCGCCTGGGCGCTGCTCGCGCTGCCGGCGGCGGTCCTGATCGGCTTCGGCTTCGGCGGCGTCGGTCTGCTCGTCACGACCTATCTCAAGAGTTGGCAGGACTTCGACCTGATCACCATGGCCCTGCTGCCGTTGTTTCTGTTCTCGGCCACGTTCTACCCACTCGAGGTCTACCCGGCGGCGCTGCGCCCGATCATCTATCTCTCGCCGCTCACGCACGGGGTCACGCTGGTGCGCAGCCTCATGCTCGGGGACCTCCATTGGGCGCTGCTCGGACACGCCGCGGTGTTCGTCGTGATGGGCCTGGTCGGCCTGCGCATCGCGACGCGTCGGTTCGCAGCGTTGCTGCTGACCTGACCGTCGTCCGCATGGCGCGCACCGGGTTCACGCCCCGGTCACCTGCGGTGGCGTGGGGTGAGCGCGTGGTGAACCGTAGCTGAGGTTTACCTGAAGGTACGCCCTCGGTAGTAGGGACCGTCGCCGATCGCTGCGCCGCCCGCATAGCCTCCGCCCTCATGGGATTACGACTCGGCATCGACCTCGACGGCGTGGTCGCGGACTTCAACCGCGGCTGGACGTCGGCCTACAACGACACGTTCGGCGCCGAGCTCGCGCCCGACATGGTCACGACCTGGGACAGCCCGACCGAACTGACCCACTTCACGGACATGGACGCCTTCTGGGACTGGGCCCGGGACCATGGCGGCCACAGCGTGTTCCGCCACCTGGAGCCCTACCCGAGCGCGGTCGAGACCCTCTGTGCCCTCGAGGCCGAGGGTCACGAACTCGTGATCGTCACCGCGAAGCCGGACTGGGCCGTCCACGACACGCTGCGTTGGCTCGCCGATCACCGGATCCCACTGCGCGCGATCCACATGACCGAGGACAAGTACACCGTCGAGTGCGACGTCTATCTCGACGACGCCCCTGGCCAGGTGGAGTCGCTGGCGCGCCACCGCGGGACCACCGCGACCGTGTGCCGCTTCGTCCGCCCCTGGAACCACCCGGTCGAGCACGCACGTGACGTGCACGACTGGAACGAGTTCCATGCCACCGTCCGTGACGTTGCGGGAACGCTGCATCACGCGACCTGACCACCCAGACTCCCGGGATGCGTTTTCGATGTCCCGGGCAGGCCGACCGGGATCCCGGTGCCGGCCGATCCGCCCCACTGACCAGGGACATTGATTGATGAAGATGCGTAGATGGGCCGCGGTTGCCGCGGCCGGCCTGCTGCTCGCGGCCTGCGGAGGCGGCGAGGACGAGCCCGAGACCGAGCCCACCGAGGCCGAAGAGACCGAAGCTG
>JAGXST010000259.1 GCA_018335555.1 Actinomycetota bacterium
CCGAGTGTGGTGTCGTCGCCGTGGCCGGGGTACACCCAGGTGTCGTCGGGCAGCCGGCCGAAGCTCCTGGCCTCGAGGCCGTCCATGATGCGACGGTGGTTCTCGGCGTTGCCGAACGTGTTGCCGGGCCCGCCGGGGAAGCGACAGGTACCGGGCACTGGGGGCGGGTTCTACGGCCCCCGCTCCGATCGGCAGTGCACACCGCAGCTCATCGAGGTCGAGGCCAGGGGCGGCGACGAGCAGGTTCTTGACCGGTGGGTGCCGGTCGACCCGGACGGAACTTCGAGTTCGTCCCGGCCGAAGAACCTCAGCGCCAGGACTGGCATCGCGGGCGTTCCCGCGGTTGTGCGCGTTACTGCGCCGAGAGCCGCCCGCAACTCCTCACGGCGATGGCGTCGCTCAGCGGGTAGCAATAGCGGGCGTTGCTTACCGGTTGCCCTGCCGAGTGCGACTCAGTCCCGAGGCAGGATTGGGCTGACGTAGCCGGCGGCTTCGCAGGCGTCGTCCGCGTCGCGGTAGGCCTGGTCTAACGGCCTTGCACCACCACCGGTGAGCGCGTTCTCCAGCTGCTCGACCGCACTCCGCAGTTCCGCGTGACCCCCGAGCTCGTCGACCGTGGCTGCATCGGCAGATCAGGCGGGGGCCCCTCCGCGGATCCATCCGCCGTCGAGTGTGTAGCGCTGCGAATGGTCGCGCACGTCGCGACGACGGCCTCAGACCGCTCGGTGACACAAGCCGTTGCGCCCGCGGCAACAATCAGGCCGGCCGCCCTCATGGCGCTCATGGCTCAGGTGCACGGCCGCACGGTGGGTGCCGACCCGCGGGCGATGCTGCAGCGTGTGGCCTCAACGATCGTGCGGTCTGTTCCGGGTGGTGGGGCGGCGGTTGCGGCCGCCACGCTGAGCCGGAGCCTGCTCGGTGGACGTCTACCAGTCAGCAGTAATCGTCCGGCGGTCCGACGATCGCCTGTTCGATCGCCGCGCCCAGTTCCTCCTTGGACATGAGCCCGCTCGCCACGTCGTGGATCACGTGCATCAGGTCGCTCTCGCCCATCAGGAACTTGTGGCCGTTCATCCCGACGAATATCGGCAAGACCAGCAGGGCTGTGCGTTTGTTGCCGTCGGTGAAACAGTGGCCCTGCGCAATGCCATAGGCCAGTGCGGCAGCCTTGAGCGCCAACGTCGGATAGAGGTCTTCGCCATCGAACGTGTGTTGCGGTGCCGCGGCGACCGCCTGCACGCGGTCGAGGTTGAGCAGGGAAGCGCCCGGAACCTCGGCCGCGTGCATGGCGATCAGGTCATCTGCCGACAGATACGTGAACCGTTGTGCCACCCCGACCGCCCCAGTCGGCTGGCGTCTACGAGTCCGCCAGCTTGTCCAAGGCAGCACGGTAGGTGGAGCGGGCGTCGGACAGCAAGGTTTCGAACTGCTGGCGTCGGCCATCCCCGATCAGGAACTGGCCGATGGCCTCTCGAACGACGTCGTTCATCGAGCGGTCCGTCACGAAGGCGTAGCCACGCAGGGTCTCGTACTCGTCGGCGGGCATGCGGATCGTCAGCGTGCGCTGGTCTGCCATCGTCAGTCTCCCTCGTAAGGCGCCCTGTGACATCATGATGGCATGCAATCATGATGTCAACAAGTTGACCCCCGTCGGCCGGACGAGGCGCTGATCAAGTGCCCACGCCCGCCCCCAACGTTGGAGAGAAACTCAGATGATGCCTGAGCCGGGCCGCCAGGCCGCCCACGTGATGACGCCGTCTCAGCGTGGGACGACGACGCCACGGACCAGGCCAACGAGGCTGCAGCCAACCTCGCATTCGACCGGCTCAACGAAGTCGGTGCGCTCGCGGCGACCTTCGACGATGAGACCGACGAGCTCACGCCGACGTCCGTCAGTTCGTCGATACGGGACAGTAGACCGGCTGGGCGTCCTACTCCTCAACGCGGTCCAGCCGGCCCGCCAGCTCGACCAGACGCTAGTTGCAGTCTTCGGGGCCGCCGTCGCCGGTGCCCATCGTTCCCGCCGGTGACGTGGCACGTCCTCTGCTGCGCTTGGCGCTCGGTGGGCAGGGTCAGCGGTGGTGCCCGTCCGCCGATGTCCCCGCTCACCTCAGGAGGAGCTCCCGTACGTTCGGTTCCCTCGCCTGCGCGCTCGTCATGTGAGTGCGCAGGACCGGAGGGCCAGATGAGGTTCGGGAACGTCGAGGTCAGGCCGCTCGGTGGTGGCGCCGGGTGCCTGACGATGATCCTGATCTCGATCCTCGCCTCCGTCGTACTGACGGTGCTCCTTAATCTGCTACTTCGCTGACCTACCGAGCCTGCTGACCGAGTATGAGATGGGCCCAGAGAGGCGCGCGGCAACGGGCGTTGCGCACGGCCGCCGCGTCCGGCGGTGTGGCGTGAGAGCGCGGGTGCGACGGCGGGTCGAGGTCCACCTCGATGTGGGGTCATAACCTCGATGTGGCATGACACGGTGACGTCAGGTGGACTCGGTGACGCCCGGTGGACTTCGGTGCCGACTCGGCGTCACCGTGTCCGCTCCGCGTCACATGGTCGGGTGACCGACATGCGCGCAACCGCCGTTATCCGCTGATACGCGCCGTTGCGGCTACCAGCCGCGGGCGCGCCACTCCGACAGGTTCGGGCGTTCGGCTCCGAGTGTGGTGTCGTCGCCGTGGCCGGGGTACACCCAGGTGTCGTCGGGCAGCCGGCCGAAGATCCTGGCCTCGAGGCCGTCCATGATGCGACGGTGGTTCTCGGCGCTGCCGAACGTGTTGCCGGGCCCGCCGGGGAACAGCGTGTCGCCGCTGAACAGGTGGGGGCGCTCGGCACCCTCGACCAGGTACAGGAGCGATCCCTCGGTGTGACCCGGCAGATGGATCACCTCGACCTCGAGGTCACCGACGGGCAGGCGGTCGCCATCGGACAGTTCGCGGTCCACGGGGCGCGGGAACAGCGACGCGTCACCCGGATGGCCCCACACCGCGACGCCGGCCTCGTCGCGGATGCCGTTCCACGCGCGCACGTGGTCCCAGTGTCCGTGGGTCTGCACGGCCGCGACCGGGGCGAATCCGTCGAGCGCCTCACGGAGCCGGTCGGGCCGGGCCGCAACGTCCACCAGCAGTGCCGCGCCCGTGTTCGTGCAGGCGATGACGTAGACGTTGTTGTCCATCTCCTCGACCGAGCACTTGCGGACGAGCAGGTTCCCGTCGCGGCGGTCCTGCCAGGGGCCGTCGGGGTCGACATGGCCGGTGTAGTCGCTCACGGTTGCTCCTCGGATCAGGCCAACACGTCCTGTACGCGGACCTCGTTGCCGCTCGGGCGACCCTCGGCGAACGCGGTCGCATTGCCCAGTGTCGTCTGGCCGATGTTGCGCATGGCCTCCTCGGTGAAGAAGGCCTGGTGGGCCGTGATCAGCACGTTCGGGAAGGTGAGCAGGCGCGAGAACACGTCGTCCTGGATGACGGTGTCCGACAGGTCCTCGAAAAACAGGTCGCCTTCCTCCTCGTACACGTCGAGGGCGAGGTGACCGACCCGCCCGTCCTTGAGGCCCTCGATCACCGCGCGCGTGTCGATCAGCGCACCACGCGAGGTGTTGACGATCATCACGCCTGGCTTCGTCTTGCGCAGCGCCTCCTCGTCGATGAGGTGGTAGGTGTCGGGCGTGAGCGGGCAGTGCAGCGTGATGACGTCGCACTCCGACAGCAGGGTGTCGAGGTCCTCGTAACGGACGCCGAAGTCCTTGACGTCGTCGTTGGGGTAGGGGTCGTAGGCCCGGATCGAGCAGCCGAAACCGCGCATGATCCGGGCGACGATCAGGCCGATCTTGCCGGTGCCGATGATCCCGATGCGCTTGTTGCGCAGATCGAAGCCGAGCAGGCCGTCGAGGGCGAAGTTGCCGTCACGGACCCGGTTGTGGGCACGGTGGATCTTGCGCTGCACCGACAGCATCAGCGCGACGGTGTGCTCGGCGACCGCGTAGGGCGAGTACGCGGGCACGCGCACCACGCTGAGGCCGTGCTCGTGCGCCGCGGCGAGGTCGACGTGGTTGTAGCCGGCCGAGCGCAGGGTCAACAGGCGCGTGCCGCCAGCGACCAACCGGGCGATCACCTCGGCATCGACGGTGTCGTTGACGAACACGCACACGGCCTCGAAACCATCTGCCAACGGCACGGTGTCGTGGTCGAGACGGGCATCGAAGTAGTGCAGGTCGTGACCGTGCGCGAGGTTGGCCTCGTCGAGGAATCGACGGTCGTACGCGCGGGTGCTGAAGACGGCGATGCGCATGACGTGCTTTCGGATCGGCGGCCGGGCCGCGCGTACGGGTCCGGCGGCAGACTAGATCGATCCCGGTCGTGTGCGCCGGTGCCATACGACCCGGCCATATGCGAAGCCATATGCGAACAGGTGTTCGACTCGAGGCGGGCGCAGCGCTACGGTCCGGGGTCAGTACCCTCGTCCCTCGCCCGTGTTCCCCACCGGGCCCGGGGCGTCGGTCCGTCGCCCCGATTCGTTCGCGCGAGGCCGGCTCCCGTCGTGCCCGCACCCGGCCCGCTCCAGGGGGTCCTCCGTGGCCACACGCCGTCGTGACGCCCACGACCGCATCGTCGTGCGCGGCGCCCGTGAGCACAACCTCAAGGATGTCGACCTCGACATCCCACGTGATGCCCTCGTGGTGTTCACCGGGCTGTCCGGGTCGGGCAAGTCGAGCCTGGCGTTCGACACGATCTACGCCGAGGGTCAGCGTCGCTACGTCGAGTCGCTGTCGGCGTATGCCCGCCAGTTCCTCGGGCAGATGGACAAGCCCGACGTCGACTTCATCGAAGGGCTGTCCCCGGCGATCTCGATCGACCAGAAGTCGACCTCGCGCAACCCGCGCTCGACCGTCGGCACGATCACCGAGATCTACGACTACCTGCGCCTGCTGTACGCCCGCATCGGCCAGCCGCACTGTCCCAACTGCAGCCGTCCGATCGCGCGACAGACCGCCGAACAGATCGTCGACCAGGTCCACGAGTTGCCGTCCGGCACCCGGTTCCAGGTCCTGGCTCCCGTGGTGCGCGGCCGCAAGGGCGAGTACGGCGCGCTGTTCCAACAGTTGTCGACCGAGGGCTACGCCCGCGTCCGCGTCGACGGCGAGGTCCACCAGATCGACGAGGTGCCCCGCCTCGAGAAGCAGAAGAAGCACTCGATCGAGGTCGTGGTCGACCGGTTGGTGCAGAAGGAGGACATGCGCCGCCGGCTCGCCGACTCGATCGAGACGGCCCTGCAACTCGCCGACGGGCTCGCCATGATCGAGATCGTGCCGACCCGCGAGTCGGTCGAGCAGGCGCGTGCGGACGGGCTGCCCGAACCGCAGGCCGAGACCCTGGTCTTCTCCGAGCACCTCGCCTGCGCCCACTGCGGTCTGAGCTTCGAGCAACTCGCGCCCCGCAACTTCTCGTTCAACTCGCCATACGGCGCCTGCGAGACCTGTTCGGGGCTCGGCACCCAGCTCACGGTCGATCCCGAGATGGTCATCGGCGACCCGGAGCTGTCCGTCGAGGAGGGCGTGGTCCTGCCGTGGGGGACCGGCGCGCAGTCCAACTACTACCAGCAACTGCTGCGCGCGACGGTGCGCCACGCCGGCGGCGACCCTTCCACGCCGTGGCGCGACCTGTCCGACGAGGTGAAGCAGGCGGTGCTGCACGGGGTCGACGGTCGCGTGCAGGTGTCCTACACCAACCGCTACGGACGCCGGCGCTCCTACAAGGCCCAGGTCGAGGGTGTCATCCCGTCACTGCTGCGCCGCCACGCCGAGACCGACTCCGACCACGTCCGACAGCAGGTCGAGCAGTACATGCGTGAGGTGCCCTGCCCCGCGTGCGACGGCAAGCGCCTCAAGCCGATCGTGCTGGCCGTGACCATCGGTGGCCGCTCCATCGCCGAGCTCACGGCGGCGTCGGTGGCCGAAGCGGACGCCTTCGTCGATGGCCTGCAACTCTCCGACCGCGACCAGTTGATCGGCGCGCGGGTCATCAAGGAGATCCGGGCCCGCCTGCAGTTCCTGCTCGACGTCGGGTTGGAGTACCTCACACTCGACCGCCCTGCCGGCTCGCTGTCGGGCGGGGAAGCCCAACGGATCCGGCTCGCGACCCAGATCGGGGCCGGCCTCGTCGGTGTGCTCTACGTGCTCGACGAACCCTCGATCGGGCTGCACCAGCGCGACAACGAGCGCCTGATCGAGACGCTGCTCCGGCTGCGCGACCTCGGCAACACCCTGATCGTGGTCGAGCACGACGAGGCCACGATCGAGGCAGCCGACCACGTGGTGGACATCGGTCCGGGCGCGGGCGAGCACGGCGGCGAGATCGTCCACTCCGGCTCCGTGGAGGGTTTGAAGCGCCTGACCCGCAAGTCACTGACCGGCGCGTACCTGTCGGGCGAGCGCAAGATCCCCATCCCGACCGAGCGCCGCGCGATCGACGGCCGCGCACTCGTCGTCGAGGGCGCCACCGAGCACAACCTGCAGGACGTCACGGTGTCCTTCCCGTTGGGTGCGTTCACGTGCGTCACCGGTGTCTCGGGCTCGGGCAAGTCGACGCTGGTCAACGAGATCCTCTCGCGCGTGTTGATGCGCCACGTCTACGGCTCGCGGGCGCTGCCCGGACGCCACCTGCGCACGACCGGCCTCGAGCACGTCGACAAGGCCGTGGTGGTCGACCAGTCACCGATCGGCCGCACGCCACGGTCCAACCCGGCCACCTACACCGGCGTGTTCGACCGCATCCGGCAGTTGTTCGCCTCGACGCAGGAGGCCAAGGTCCGCGGCTACCAGCCCGGCCGGTTCTCGTTCAACGTCAAGGGCGGCCGCTGCGAGTCGTGCCGTGGCGACGGCACGATCAAGATCGAGATGCACTTCCTGCCCGACGTCTACGTGCCGTGCGAGGTCTGCAAGGGTCGCCGCTACAACCGCGAGACGCTCGAGGTGCACTACAAGGGCAAGACGATCGCCGAGGTGCTGCAACTGTCCATCGACGAGGCGCTCGAGTTCTTCGCCAACATCCCCGCCATCGCCGGTTACATGCAGACCCTGCACGACGTGGGCCTCGGCTACGTGCGGCTCGGTCAACCCGCGACGACGCTCTCCGGCGGCGAGGCACAGCGGGTCAAGCTGGCCACCGAACTGCGCAAGCGCTACAACGGCCAGACCGTCTACATCCTCGATGAGCCGACCACCGGACTGCACTTCGAGGACATCCGGCGCCTGCTCGAGGTATTGCAGCGTCTCGTCGACAAGGGCAACACCGTCATCGTGATCGAGCACAACCTCGACGTGATCAAGACCGCCGACCACCTCATCGACCTCGGTCCCGAGGGCGGCAACGGCGGCGGCATGATCGTGGTGGCCGGAACGCCGGAGGAGGTCGCCGCCGCGCCCGCGAGTTACACCGGCAAGTTCCTGCGCGACCTGCTGCCGACCTGACCGCGCCCGGCCGGTCCATCGGACCGGCGACACTTGATGACAAGAAAACTTGACATCGAGACAAGTTAGGTTGACACTACCGGGCATGGGGCGATCACCGGAGGCAGCGCGCGACAACACGGTCCGCCGTGCCCGTCGTGCCATGGACCTGACGCAGGCGGATCTCGCGGATCGCGTCGGGGTGAGCCGCCAGACGATCGTGGCCCTCGAGAGCGGCGGCTACGCGCCGTCGGTCTACCTCGCGCTCGCGCTCGCGGACGTGCTCGAGAGCAGCGTCGAGGCATTGTTCCGCCCGACCACGACCGCCGGTGTCGGCGGCGCCGCACCAGGGGAGACGGCATGAACCGCGACGACGAGACCGCCCTGCCGGCCAGCGACGGACCGTTCATGCGGGCCGCCGCGGTGCTCGCCGACCTCGACAGTCCGCTCTATGCCGAGGAACGAGAACGCGACGTCTGGAACGAGGCGTCGACGGTCGGTTTCCAGTTCCTGCTGTGGACCATCCCGCTGTGCGCCGCCGCCGGGCTGTGGGTCGGCGGCCGCGCCGCCCTGCCCTACGTCGGTGCCATGCTGTTGCTGTGGGGGGCGGCCAGTCTGGTCGCACTCACCTATGCCGCCCGCCTCGGGGTGAACCCGTCCGAGCGGGGGCCGCTGGTCGGACGACGCGCCGTGCTCTACGTGGTTCTCGTCCTCGTGCTCGCCGGAGGTCTCGCCCGAGCCTTCGTCCCGGTGGCGACCGACCCCACCGTCCCCTCGCTGGTCCGTGGCTTCGCGCAGGGCGGCCTCGTCGGCCTCGTGCTGGGCGCGACCGGCACGTTGGTCGGCATCTGGCTCGAGGGCCGTCGGAAGCGCGCCGACTCCTAGGCTGCCTTCGTCGCCACCCCGAAGGGAGTTCGTGGATCTCGATGCCTGGGAGCCGTTGGCACCGGACGAAGGCGCCGCGCTGTTCGCGGGAGCCGGGTTCGCGTGGTGGATCTCGGGTGGTTGGGCGATCGATCGCTACCTCGGTCGTCGGACCCGCAGCCACGACGACCTCGACATCGGGGTCCTGCGACGCGACCAACTGGCGGTACAGCACCACCTCGACGGTTGGGAGCTGTGGGCGGCCGACCCACCGGGCAGTCTTCGGCCGTGGTCGCCGGGGGAGTCGTTGCCGGTCGGGGTGCACGACGTGTGGTGCCGCCGGCCCGGCACGACCACCTGGCGGTTCCAACTCCAGCTCAACGAGGCCGACGGCGACGACTGGGTCAGCCGCCGTGACCCCGGCATCCGGCGGCCGCTCGTGGAGGCCGTCGTGACCGACGACGTCGGCCTGCCGGTACTCGCGCCGGAGATCCAACTGCTGATGAAAGCCAGGGCGCCGCGCCCGAAGGACGAGGCCGATCTCGCCGCTGTCCTGCCGCGCCTCGACCGCGCCCGACGGACGTGGCTCGCCACCCGCCTTCCCGCAGGGCACCGCTGGCAGCGGCTCCTTGGTGCCGTGCCGTCGTCGAGCGACGCGGCAGGCAGCCACCGCCCGGCCATCCAGGTGCTCCATCACCGTGATCCGGCCATGGCCGAACGGCTCGTCGGCCTGCAACGTGACGCCTACCGGGTCGAAGCGGAGCTGGTCGGGATCGACGCGCTGCCGCCGTTGCACGAGTCCGCCGCGGACCTTCGCGACCTGGACCTGGTGTTCCTCGGGGTCGGCGTCGACCCGGTCCACGCGGCACTGGGCTATCGGATTCGTGGCGGCGTGCTCGACATCGACCGGTTGATGGTCGCGCCGGCGCACCATCGGCGCGGGCTCGGGCGTCGGCTTCTCGGCTTCGTGCTGGCGGTCGTCCCGCACACGGTGGCAGAGGTGTCGACCGGGGCCGACAACCTCCCGGCGCGTCGGCTCTACGAGGCGTGCGGGTTCACCGCGGCGGGGTGCCGCGAGCCGGTGCCCGGACTGCGCGTGGTCGGCTACCGCCGGGCTGCTTGAGCACGGGGGTACCCGGTCGACGGGTAGCGGCAGGATCGACGCCTGAGGACGGCCATGACCGCGACCGCCCCTGCCCGCCGCTGGCGTGCGGCCCTACTCGCGACGCTCGTACTGCTCGCGTCATGGGCGGTCCCGGACACCGCCGTCGCCGCGCCGGACCGCAGCGGTCACGAACGGATCGCCGAAGCCACCCTGTTCGAGCGACACAACGTCGCACGCCAGGATCCGGGCGCGTACGGCCAGGACCCGGCCGCAGCCGTGGCGCCGTTGCTCTGGTCGGAAGACGTCGCCGAGGTTGCCCGCGACTGGGCCGACACGATGGCCCGCACCGGCGTGCAGACCACGAACCCCGGCCTTGCGAGCCAGGTGTGCTGCTATGTCGCCGTTGCCCAGAACCTCGGTTCGATCGCCGGGGTCCCGTCCGCGGTCTTCCCCGACTACGTCAGCGCGGCCGCCCGGATCGTCGAACTGCTCATGGGCAGTTCGCTGCACCGGCCGAAGCTGCTCGCGGCCGCGAGCACGCAGGTCGGCATCGGCGCCGCGATCGACGCCGACGGCAAGCTGTGGGCATCGATCGTCTACCGCCACCCGGACCCGTCGGCGCCGCCGGGAAGTCCGACCTACCCGCACCCGCTGCCCGACCCGCCGCCTCCGCTGGGGCCGACCGAACCGGAGCCGGCGGACGACCCCGACGACGCCGACGCCGAGGACGGAGACGACCCGGAGGAGACCGAGGATCTGCCGACACAGGACGTCACCCCGGCCTGCCCGCCGGAGGTGCCGCGTGCCCGGTTCACCGACGTCACCCGCCCGGCCGCTGAGCGTTCGGTGTCGTGCCTGGTCTGGTGGGGGATCGCCTCGGGAACCTCGCCGACGACCTTCGACCCGCATCGCGAGGTCCGGCGCGACCAGATGGCGTCGTTCATCGCACGCGCCATCGAGCGCTCCGGCGGCCAGCTCCCGCCGGCCAGCGGCCGGCTGTTCCCCGACGTGCCGCCGGGGCTCACGCATGCCGACGCCATCAACCGCCTCGCCGCCGAAGGCATCCTGTCCGGCGCGGACGGAAGGTTCCGGCCGGGGGAGAGTCTCAGCCGTGGCGAGATGACCCGGACGCTGGTCCGTGCCTACGAGTACCGCACCGGCCGGTCCGTCCCGGCGCCGCGGCGGCAGTGGTTCACGGACGTGGCAGGCACCCCGTTCGCGCAGTCGATCAACCAGTCCGCCGAGGCCGGGTGGTCCGCCGGCATCGGCGACGGGACCTTCCGGCCCGACGACGGCGTCCGCCGTGACCAGATGGCGATCTTCCTGTCCCGCTGGCTCGGCACGCTGGTCGACGAGGGCGAGGCGACCCCGCCGCGGCGGTGACGGCCGATCAGTCGGGACGGGGCTCACGGCCTCGCTCGAGCCGCAACTCCGTGGTCTGGTCGCGGCCGTGTTCGTCCGTGCCTGCCACGTCCGTGTCCGGTGCGGCAGGGGGCCTGTCGAGCGGCCCGACATCCGGTGGCACGAGCGAGCGACGCCGTGGCTCCCGCCGCTCGCCTTCGCCAGGACGCGTCTCGGCCAGCAGGGGATAGCCGCGGGCCATGCCGCCGACCTCCACCAGGCGCCCCTGCATCCGGATATTGGCCTGGCTGAAGGCCCGGTGCAGACGCTCGCGCAACTGGCGGTTGATGTCCCAGTTGGCCATCGGCTTGGTCGGCATCACCAGGCGGATCGAGAGTCCCTCGGGCCCGAAGTCCTGCACGCCCCAGATCTCGGGCGGCCCGATGATGTCGTCGCCCCAGACCGGGTCCGCGGCGAGGTCGGTCGCGACCTTGTGGATGATCGCCTTGGCGGCGGGCACGTCGCTGTCGAGGGCGAGCGGGACGTCGAGCAGCGACCGGCTCCACTCCTGTGACAGGTTCCCGACCTGTTGCACGTGACCGTTGAGCGTGTGCCACACGATCCCGTCCAGGTCGCGGATCGAGGTGGCACGCAGGCCCACCCGCTCGACCTGGCCGATGCGACCGTCGACCTCGATCCAGTCGCCGACCCCGTACTGGTCCTCGATCAGCATCGCGATCCCCGACAGCACGTCGCGGACCAGTTGCTGTGCGCCGAACCCGATCACGATGCCTGCGAGGCCGGCGCCGGCCAGGATCGGTCGCAGGTCGATGTGCAGCGTCTGCAGCACCGCGAAGACGGCGATCACCCAGATCACGACGCCAGCCGCACCGCGCATGACCCCCGTGATGGCGTGGAGGCGCTGGAACCGGCGCACCCGGTAGCGGGCGACGTCGAGGGTGCCGCGCCGTTCCCCACGTTCGAGCCGCGCCTGGATGCGCTTCTCCATGCCGCTGCCGAACCGGCCGATCGCCGCGCGGGTCAGGCGGGTGGCGATGAAGGCGACCACGAGGATCGACAGCAGACGGACCCCGGCGGTCAGGATGCCACCGCCCCTGGCGAGCAGATCGTTGCCGGTGAGGCGGAACAGCACCTCACAGACGAAGTCGATCTCCGGGGGTTCGCCGACACCGCAGACGTCGGTGAGTTCCTGGGCGGATTGGGCGAGCAGCAACACGGCTCCGGGTACGGGGAGTGTGACGCGGAGCCTAGAGGCCGTGTCCGGGTCGCTGGCTACCCTCGGCCCGTGCGAAACCCCGCGCTCGCCTTCCGTCCCGAACCCGGTGCCATTCCCGAGGCGCCGGGTTGTTACCAGTTCAAGGACGGGCACGGGCGGGTCGTCTACGTCGGCAAGGCCAAGTCGCTGCGCCAGCGGCTGGGCAACTACTTCCAGGCGTGGCACAACGTCGCGCCACGGACCCGCGCGATGCTCGAGGCCGCTCGCTCGGTCGAGTGGATCGTGGTCGACTCGGAGGTCGAGGCGCTCCACCTCGAGTACACCCTGATCCAGCGGCACCGACCGCGCTACAACGTCCGCTACCGCGACGACAAGTCCTATCCGTACCTGGTGCTGACCACGTCCGAGGACGTGCCGCGCGCCCGGGTCCAGCGCGGCAAGGTGGCCAAGGGCGACCTGCGGTTCGGTCCGTATGCCCACGCCTACGCGATCCGCGAGACCCTCGACCTGCTGCTTCGGACCTTCCCGGTGCGCACCTGCTCGCAGGGCATCTACGACCGTGCGGAGCGGACCGGCAAGCCGTGCCTGCTGTTCCACATCGACCGGTGCGCCGCTCCGTGCGTGGGAAAGGTCTCGCTCGACGAGCACCGCGACCTCGTCGATCGCCTCGCGCGGTTCCTCGACGGTGAGACGGGGCCGGTCATGCGCCAGCTCGAGGCCGACATGCAGGCGGCGGCCGCGGAGCTCAACTACGAGGCAGCGGCCCGCCACCGAGACCAGCTCACCGCGGTCCGCAAGGCGCTCGAGAGGCAACAGGTCGTCTCGGCCAAGGCCGAGGACTTCGACGCGATCGCGGTCCACGAGGACGAACTCGAGGCCGCCATCCAGGCCTTCTTCGTGCGGCGGGGCCGGCTGGTGGGGCGCAAGGGCTGGACGGTCGACAAGGTCGAGCCACTGACGACCGCGCAGCTTTTGACCTCGTTCGCACTGCAGTTGTACGCCGACCGCGACGACGACATCCCACCGCAGATCCTGGTGCCGGTCGAGCCCGAGGACGCCGAGGCGCTGGGCATCCTGCTGGCCGAGCAGCGGCGCAGCACGCGGGCCGGCACGCGCGGCCGTCCGATCCAGCAGGTCCGCTTCCAGGTGCCGCAGCGCGGGGACAGGGTCACCTTCCTCGAGACCGTGACGGAGAACGCGCGCGAGGCGTTCCAGCGGGCGCGGCTCAAGCGCGCCAGCGACTTCGACAGCCGCAGCCGGGCGCTCAAGGAACTGCAGGACGCACTCGAGCTCGACGAGGCGCCGCTGCGCATCGAATGCTTCGACATCTCCCACCTCGGCGGGACCGAGGTGGTGGGTTCCATGGTCGTCTTCGAGGACGGGCTGCCCAAGAAGTCGGACTACCGCCGGTTCAAGCTCTCGGTCGACCGCAACGACGACTTCGCCTCCATGCAGGAGGTCATCCGACGCCGATTCGCCCGGCTGGCCCAGACGACGACCGCCGAGGAGGCGGACGGCGACGGCACGGCAGCGGACGAGCCGGCCGTTCGAAGGTTCGCCTACCCGCCCAACCTCGTGATCATCGACGGCGGCCAGGGCCAGCTCAACGCCGCGCTCGAGGGCGCCGGTGACCTGGCCACCGCCAGCGTCGCCTTCGTCGGCCTGGCCAAGAAGTTCGAGGAGCTGTGGCTGCCCGGTCGTCCACGTCCCGTCGTCCTGCCTCGTGGCAGCGAGGCGCTCTACCTGGTCCAACGCGTGCGTGACGAGGCGCACCGGTTCGCGATCACCTACCAGCGCAGCCGCCGTTCGAAGGCGGTCGCGAGTTCCGCGCTCGACGGTGTCGCCGGCGTCGGGCCGGCCCGCAGGAAGGCGCTGTTCCGCCGATTCGGCTCGGTGACGAACATGCGCCGCGCCAGCATCGAGGACCTGATGGCCGTCGAGGGCGTGTCCCGTACGATCGCGACGGCCGTCCATGACCACCTGCATCAGAGCGAGGACTCCCCGTGACCGATTCCGAGCAGGTGCACGGCGGGGACGACCGCGAGATCGACCGGATCCTCGACGAGGAGACCATCGAACGGCCCGAGATCTTCATCATCACCGGGCTGTCCGGCGCGGGGCGTTCGACGGCGTCGAACGTGATCGAGGACCTCGGCTGGTTCGTGATCGACAACCTGCCGCCGACGCTGATCTCGCGCGTGACCGAACTGGCCTTCGCGCCAGGCTCCTCGGTCGGCCGCCTCGCCCTCGTGGTCGACATCCGCGGTCGCGAGTTCTTTTCGGCACTGATGGACACGATCCGCGAACTGCGTGCCAGCGAGGCCGATGTCCGGGTGCTGTTCCTCGACGCCCAGGACGACGTCCTGGTCCGTCGTTTCGAGGAGACCCGGCGTCGTCACCCGGCGGCGAACGGCGAAGGCGTGTTGGCCGGGATCCGCAACGAACGGGCCTTGTTGAGCGATCTGCGCGGCATGGCCGATCTGATCATCGACACCAGCGACCTCAACGTGCACGAGTTGCGCGACCGGTTGGTCGAGCTGTTGCAGGGGCACGACGCCGCGAAGCTGCGCGTCGACGTGGTCTCGTTCGGGTTCAAGCGCGGTACGCCACGAGACGCCGACCTGCTCTTCGACGTGCGGTTCCTGCCCAACCCGCACTGGGTCGAGGAACTACGTCCCTACACCGGTCGCGACGAACCGGTCCGCGACTACGTGTTCGGCCAACCCCAGAGCGGGCCGTTCATGGCTGCGATGAAGCAACTGCTCGACGTGGTGGTTCCCGGCTACGTGCAGGAGGGCAAGCGCTACCTGACCATCGCCATCGGTTGCACGGGCGGCAAGCACCGTTCCGTCGCCATCAGCGAGTCGATCGGCGAGTACCTGCAGGAGACCACGGACCTGTCGGTGAACGTCCAGCACCGGGACCTCGGCGAGGAATGA